>JAAFHB010000481.1 GCA_010906965.1 Mariniphaga sp.
ACACTCAGTTCAACCGGAAGACCATGCGTATCCCAACCTGCTTTGCGGTGTACCCGGAACCCTTTCATTGTTTTATATCTGCAGAATGTATCTTTTATGGCACGTGCCATCACATGGTGAATGCCGGGCATCCCGTTTGCTGATGGCGGTCCTTCGTAAAATACAAAGGTCGGATGTCCTTCGCGTGTCGAAATACTTTTGTGAAATGTATCGTCGTCTTCCCATCTTTTCAATACATCTTTATTGATCTGAGATAGGTCTAACTGTTTGTAAACCTGGAATTTATTGCCCATCGAAACCTAAATTATAACCGTAATTTTTAAAAGGTACAAATATAGAAAAATTTAGTTCCCGAATTTCAAAAGCTTTTCTATGGCAAGAATTCAGCGTATATTTTATTTTTCTATTGTGATAGGATTTGGTTCACTTATGGCCATAGGAATCCGGTTGGCGGGTTTCGCCAACATGGTATTTGCTCATAAAATTTGATTTTCTGCCTTTACCTCCTGTTCATTTTTAATGCCAGTATACCCCGGATTCGGGAACGGGGATTTTCCACAACGGTTTTCACTCCGTAATTTTTTGACACTATCCAGTCATGAATTCCTGTAATTGAGCCTCTGTATAAGGGATGCTTGCCATAAATGTCAATAGTTTTTCCCAAAGGTCTTTTATCGTTTGTTTTGAATGAGCGTTCGTCAGGAGGACTAAATCTCTCGACTTTTCGGCAAACTGGTTGATCATGTGCGCTATTTGGAGCAACTGGTAATAATTCTGCATGGCATTGTACGACACCCTTGAGAACTTGTGTTCCAATTCATACCCCAAATTCTTTTGTGTGTTAAACCCCTCGTTCTCAATTTTCCACCTCAACCTGCCCCCGTCGGCAATGGGTACAACATTATCGGGCGTTAGTGGCAAATCTGTGATATAAACGAATTGCTGCACTTTTTTAGTCATCTCCGGTAGGTGGGTTACTGTTTCTATGCACGACACCCACGAATAGTCGTGCTTATTGTACTGGATATCGTTCATAAATTTGTAATCAAGAAGTGTTCGTGTAGTTTTGCTGGCTCGGTAAACAGAACGGCCTTTTGCTGTGGCTTTTAGCAGACCGACTTCTTCATTGAAAGTTTTCAGGCAGCCCTCTTTAAGGGTTATGATGAACCTCCAGTCGTTCTTGCGACAGATGCTGAATGTCGTCTCATTGGGGTATAGCCCGTCGGCCAGGACACAAATGGGCAAGCGCGGGAAATGCCGCTTTATTTTTGCTGCAAGCCTTACGAATGCTTTTTGTTCGCAGTCTTGTTTGTCGAAATCCCGGTGTTCAAGGTTCTCGATAAATTCGCTGGCCAACGATATGGCATGCCCGGATGAGGTTACCAGCTTTGCTTCCAACACGTAATGAAAGTAGGAGACAACGCCGTTTTTTGATGTTTTTGTCAGGCAATGTTCGCAGTGTCTTGCTTTAAATGTTTGGATACCTGTGGCATCAACAGCCACCAAGTAATACTTGCCCAGCAACCTGAACTTTCGAAAGAGTTTCTTTTCGATCAAGTGACTTACCAATTGGGCTTTTAACTCTTCGAGAAATTCTGGAGGCAGGTCACGCATAACCTGATCAATGGCATCGGGATGCGGCAAACGAAGCCTGAAATGGCGATAATAGTTTTTAGCGAAAATGATATCGCCACGCTTGTTGTTGTAAGCATTACGCGATGCCTGCTTGAAAATAAACATAAACAAGGCACCTGCTAAAAGCTCTTCCATCGAATACTCCTTGCGGTTACGGCTGTCTTTCAATGATTTAAACCCCGGAAGGAGATCCGGTAAACGTTTCGAAATAACGCTTTTGATCTGGGAAATGATAATTCTGCCATTTTCGGCCGATGTAGTTTTTTCTCTTTGTTCTCTCAATGTAACAATCGCACAAAATATACATGCTATATATTTGGTAGTCAAATAAATAACATGTATATTTGTATCAACAAAAATGCCACAGAACGATCACTAACCCCTGTGGCAAAAAAAAGAACATAATGAGAGAACACTATACTGCAAAACAGTAAAAATGGGGGTTCGGCCTCCGTGTCTCTTATCAGGTACAAAAATAGCCGGAAAAATATTTTTTTCAACATACTCTAACTGATTAATTCTCAATTATATTATTTTTAAGCTGAATTACTATTTTCCTTTGCGACATTGAATTATCAGCCTGTTTCACCGATGATTTAATATCGTAAGTCATTGGTGATGTCAAACTTAAAATATTCAGGATTTGCTCCAGCGATTCATTGATAAATGTGCCTGTAAATCGGTAATTTTCAAGTCTTTTATCGGCAA
>JAAFHB010000077.1 GCA_010906965.1 Mariniphaga sp.
TTGCGGGCTACTTTCCTGTCTGCCTAAACCGAAGTTAGAGCGGGGCAGAATGCTTGATTTACCATTGAAACCCTTATTGCTGCTACACTTTGTTATGGGCTGGGCTTTGTCAATTCCATTTATAAGGAGTATTTTCGAATAATCTCTTTTTCTTCAATATTTCCGTCGGATTTTTAATATATTCATTATGCCAGTTTATATACAAATTCGATATTTCTATCAATTTTTCTCCCGACACTCTTTTATATCCTGTTAATACGGAGTACGTTGATGTGTCAATTAAACACGGCTCAAGTGAGGGGTATTTGTTCCCAAACCTAATTCCGTCAATTGTCCAGAAGAGACACTCATTAAGTCTCTTAGGATTAGTATATTTAGAGGAATATGGATGCGACGGGAACTCATTTAGATTAGTGGTATCTTTCAAATAGAAAAGCAAACGCTCAATATGCTTGTCTGTGAAATCTGGCAATCCATATCCTACTTTCTCAAAATAATTGCCACTTTTTAAAATACTGACGAATTGGTCAACATCTGGACTTTTCATGTCAAATTCATCTTTTTGGCAAGATGTACCCATTAACCAAATTAGACTCAAACTGATAATAAATAATTTTGTTTTCATGGTCTTATTGTTTACTTTTTAATTTGTCTGCACTTTTAGCCTTGCCCATAACGGTGGCGGTATGAAATCGTTGGGGACTGCGGGCTACTTTCCTGTCCAGTTACACCGAACTTGATGCGGGGCAGAACGCTTGAATAACTACTTAAACCCCAATGTTTTATACCGCGTGTTATGCTTTGTATTTATTTCATTTTCAAGTCATATGTTATACCAACCCTAATACCATTTTCCCAAATTCTTTGATGATATTTTGTGTCTGAAAAAGGAATCAAGGAATGAATTTTTGTGTAAGGATTTACAAATGCAGATACTCCACTTTTAAAGTCATATTTTACAGATACTCCTATAAGTGCACCAATACCGGTTTGATCGTCAATTGAGCTATTTGTTGAAGCATCAATATCTACAATCAGTCCACCATTAACAAAAAAATATTTCAAGAAGTTTGCTCTTAATGTCGCAGGAACATTAATCAGTGAAAAACCTGCTTTTCGTGAGGAGTTATCCATATTAGGCGGCAAATTCGGCTTAATAATAATATTGTGTTTTGAGTATTCTATTCCAGTCTCAACTTCCAACCATTTAGTTAATGGGTGGAGATAATTGATCCCTATTGTAAAAAAATAATCACTATTATAACTTGCTGCTCCATCTAATTCGTCAAACCTAAACACATCATTCTCTCCAAATGAGGAAAAAGTAATTCCGATTTTATTAGCACTTAATTTTGTTCCATTTTCCTGTGCAATTAAGAAACTTTGATTAATAATCAAGATGGATAAAGTAATAAAAATTGTCCTTTTCATTTTAATTCTATTTTGTTAGTTTGTTTTGTCTTTGCAATATAAAGCATAACGTAGGAAGCTACACGCAGGGGCGGACTGCGGGCGATTTCCTGTCAAACCGAAAAGCCGACCGAGCGGAATGATGCACTCCGAAAACCAATACTGCCGCACTTGTCGGGTAGCTGATGTTATAACCTGTAATTTGTTCATCCTTAAAGTAATATCATTTTCACATAGGATGGATTATTACTAATATTAACTTGATTTTGATCTTTCAAATATTAATTCCTTCTCGTAAGCAGTAAATAATATGTCGGTTGAGCTATCTCCGGCTTTAGTAATTTTTTTTATTAACTTGGAGTGTCTTACTTTAAAACTGTCCTTTGTCCCAAAACCGTGTTTACTAAAATGAAATTTGGGAGAAATAATAATATCGCATAATTCAATTGCCTGATTTATGTCCCCAGTCTTTTCTAAATTAATGGCCAGTCTCTCTTGTGCCAAGCCCGTATTGTGTCCACAAATGATTGCTTGTTTTGCATGATAAGTAGATGAATCAAAATATTCTGGTTTCTCTAACCTAATATTGAAATATGCTTGCATTAAATTTATGTGAATCATTTTTTCATAGCTATAATCTGTGCAGCCAGATAACAAATCCTCACCCATTTCGATGGCTTCTTTGTATCTATTCTCAAATATCAAATTGCCAATATCTACTGTTTTGGGAATAGGAGAAGCATAAACAATATTTTTTCCCGAAGCAACAGGTCTATAAAAATCATTGACAGTAGCAGAATTGACTTTTTTGCTGAAATTTTTATTTGCCAATTTGTCGGCATTTAAACGAATTTTATCTATTTCCTTTTCTCTCTTTTTGCGCTCTCGTTCAGCTAATTTAGCTTGTCTTTCCCTTTCTTTTGCGCTAGCTTTTATTGCTCGATCAATTGCCTTTGCTGTTGTACCTAATAAACTTCCAAAAAATGATTTTTTAGCCATGAGTATGTTTTAATTTAATATCTCATCTATGTTTCAATCGGTTTCAAATTGCGTCTAATTTTAGTCCATCATCTTGAAATTCATCGAATAAATAATGCTGAACCTGATGAACATACTGAAAATCTTGCTCTTTTACTAATTCTTGAAAATTTTTGCTTTGAAAGAAATGCCTTTTAAAAGAATCGTAATAATAAGAATAATCTTTTCTACTGATAGGTATTGGATCGCCAGGGAAAACTGTAGATGCAGCAACAATGGGATCATAATATATTTTAGAATCGTCCCTTCCATTAATTGGAATTGGTTCTATTCCTGAAATCGGGATTTTCTCTTTACAATTTTTCACCTCTACATATTCAGGTTCAATATTGTTGATTTCAAAAACATTGATCGTTTTGCCTGAAATACGATTTACCTGCCATCTGTCCAAATCTTTAAGACGAATAAAGTCTCCTTTTCTGAAATTTTCCATATGCATTGTCGCTGTCTACAGCTTTTTATTATAGGTTATAACGGTTAGGCTATGAATAGTGGCGGATTGCGTGGTTGTCTGCTGTCAACCAACACCAATGCTGGTGCGGGCGACAAAACTCCCAATTATGTACGTAACCCGCCATTATTTATAGCCTTTGTTAGCCATTCGCTCTTTCTCATTAGTTTTCAATGTCGATTAGTTTTTATAGAAATATCTTTTCATAACATAATTACAGTTTTCTTTTCCTAATAAATTTTCATTTTTGATGATATATTCATTTGCGGATAAAAAACCACAATACTCAACTCTTACGTCAACTTTTATAACTTTCAAAAATTCATCAACGAGGTTTTTATAAATTTTGAGAGTTTCTTTGTAGTTATTTATATCTAGTTCAACTTTATCAGATAGTGGATTATCGAAACAAAAACTATAAAGTTTAAAATTCTTATTTTCATAATCGGGCTTATCCATAATATTTATAATTCCAAGGAGATGACTACAAAGTTGTTTGATTCCGCCACCATAGATTTTTTGATTTTCAAAATTTTTTATAACGGCATTCAAAAATTCGATAAATTGATCAGCAATATCAGAACGCTTGTATAGATTTTTCGTAAAGTACTTTTGTTCAAACTCAATCTTGTTTTTCCCCAAATTGCAAATTTCAAAGGCTTTAACCTCAAATAATTCAATAGTTTTGAATTCTACATTTTCTATCATAACATCAATTTGTGCATCTCTATCAAAAACTTCCATAGGAAATTCAAATTGTAAAGTGGGATTATTCACTCCTGAAAAAACGTTATATGCAAAAGCTTGAGAACTCTTTAAACTTCCAGCCCACCTATGATATTTAAAATCTTTTGGAGCCGAGGATATAAAATTGTCTTTTGTATTCTTCAGCACAAAACTGTGAATGTCATCTGTAATTAATTGACTTTTGATATTCTTAAATCCTTTAACTACAAATTTTATTATTTCGTCTCTATTATTCATATCATTTGGATTTTTCTGTTTTTTTAGAGTGATGGCTAACTAGTAAATAGCAGCAAGTTTATAGTACTTTAACAGTTTTTAACTTTCCTCAATTTGTCTTTTTCCATTGTGTCTTAAATATTTGGTTTTGCAATATGACAAAAATAACGAATACATAATTAACAAAACTATTTATTGCCTTTTTTATTTTATTAAAGTCAAAATTATGATGGAACATACGATGATTCAGCACTTTCCTGATGCAAATGAATAAAAACGACCCTAAGAAAACCTTTTTCACACAAGAGAATGATCCGCCAGCTGGCGGATGGCGAGTTCCATCTCCTGCATGTGCGGGATTAAAAACAAGATAATAAACAATTTAGATTTGTAGCGACGCACGATCATGCATCTTTACGCCAAACAATATTAATTGCGGTTGTTAAAATGCGATTGGAAATCGCATGACCCAGGGTCCCGCGATTTTCAATCGCGGAGAAATATTCAATGTATAAAATTCAAATTAGCCCAAAAAATGTAACACAGCGGGATAAGGAGAAGTCACCGTCCACCACTTTGCAAACTACGCAATCCGCCGGCGCCCGAACTTCCCTGATTATTTGGATTGTTTTCATCATTCTCGCCAGGATGAGTTGTTCCACCAAACTTAATCGGCTTTGGTAAGTTTTTAGTTCTGAATATCGGGAAGCGATAATAGAGCCCAATCGAAAAATCGAATGGTACATCAGTTGTTGTTTTACCAAGCCCCGGAATAATATAGGGTTTGATATTGGGATCATTCGATACGGATAATGGGAACTTGGCCCTAAGTGTCCATCCAAGAAAGAAGTTGCTGAAAAGTTCGCCTTTCATCCCAAAGACCAATTCTGCCCAATGAGCATTCATTGTCCGGCGGGGAACCGCAGAAGTAAGTGTTCCCCAATAATTTGAATACCCTATTCCTTCCGTTTCCTGGTTGTAGAGGGAATAACCGTAACGGGCTCCGATAAATACCAAATCGTGGTCTTTCATCGATTCAAACTTTACAATATTCATGTCCAACCCTAATCTGGCATAGGTGCCATTATTCGTATAATGAAAGCCATCGCGCTTATCATCAAACCATTGCATCCCAAACTCAAACGTCGGAAATAAATTGCCTTTGAATGGAACATCTGCCTGTATCTCCCAACCATTCCGCTTTCCCTTTTGCAGATATGGAACCAAAAACCGCGACAGATCAATCCCGACTCGAGGACCTTCGTAACGCCAAACCTCGGCTTTCTTCTGCGCGAAACCTTGAAAGCTACTAATGAGCAGCAGAACTAAAGTAGATGCTAATATTTTGGTCATTCGTCTTTTTCTCTATTGATTTTGGATTAACCTTTTTATCGGTGATCATTACCGAATCGATACCTGCGGAGTGCCGTAACCCTGAAATAACATAGTTAGGAGCAAATCCACAATTCTCTGATATAAAGAGCATCATCATGGAATGTCGTATATAAAGTGTGTCTTTTATCCCATTAACTTCAAGGACAAATCCTGTTGAATCGGCTGACAATGAAAGTGGCAGCGTATATCTTTTAGTCAAAGTCGAGTCCCGATCGTTTACGATGGTGTCACCCACATCATTTCGATCAACACCTCTTATGACCAGCGATTTAATTTGCAGCGAATCATTTATAGACATGGATGTTACCATCAAGGTATCAACCGAATCATAACAGCCGTTTCCATTATTGCACGATACCAATGCAACAAGCGAAAGCGAAATAGCGAACAGATAAAATCTCATGAAAAGATTAATTTGTTAATTTACAAAGATAAAAAAAATGAAACGATTGTTTCCAGCTCCTGAACAAAGTTGGCCATACTATTGTCTATTGAGTATAATGCACTTCTTTTAATTAAGTTTATTTTTGAACAAAATATTTGCTCTTATGCGCGCCACCTCATTTCTTATCTTCTTTGGAACAGTTTTACTGATCTATTTTTCTATCAATTTCCTCATTTATGCAAGAGGCTTACAAGCATTTTCACTATCGCCTGCCTGGAGAAAAAGCTATATTACAGCATTTTGGTTAATCGTCTCCTGTTTTATAGTTGGCGAAATTCTTGAGCATACCCACTCCTCTCTGGCAAGTGAATGGATTTACCGGATCGGGGCATTCTGGCTTGCCTTTATGCTTTACTTCACGCTGACAATTCTTTTATTCGATTTTATTCGTCTGCTCAACTACTTTTTTCATTTTTTACCAGAGTTAACCCAAACACTAAAGTTCAGAATTGGCATATTTACAGTAGCTTTTGTCTCATTGGTCGTTCTGGCTGGTCATATTAATGCACTCAATACACGTGTCAGAGAAATTTCGCTGAACATCCACAAGAAGATCAAGGGGAATACGGAGATGAAAGTCCTGATGGCATCCGATATCCATCTTGGCGCATTAATCGGAGAGAACCGCGAAGAAAGGCTGGTAAATATCATTATCAATCAAAAACCTGATTTAGTGTTGCTTTGCGGTGATCTGGTTGACGGAGATGTGGCTTCGGTACTTCGTAAAAATCTGGGACGACACATTCAGGAGATCAAAACGCCGATGGGCGTTTACGCTATTGCAGGAAATCATGAATACATTGGCGGAATACAAAAAACCTTACCCTACCTGGAAAGCATTAATATCAATATTTTACGTGACAAAACGCTGATTTTGCCAAATGGAGTTCAGATAGTAGGTCGTGATGACCGCGACAATCGCCGGATGGGGGATTCTATCGGACGAAAAACGCTGAAAGAACTCATGACTGGCCTTGACAAAAGTTATCCAGTAATCGTGCTGAACCATCAGCCTTTTAACCTCGACGAGGCTGTAATAGAAGGTGGTGTCGATTTACATCTTTCCGGGCATACGCATCATGGACAGCTTTGGCCTTTTAATTATATAACCAAAGCAGTGTACGAACTAAGCTGGGGATTTCTCAAAAAAGGCGATACAAATTTTTACGTTTCTTCCGGCTTTGGTTCGTGGGGACCTCCTGTAAGATTGGGGAATACTCCGGAAGTGGTTGTTTTCAACTTGAAATTCGATGACCCGTCACTGTAATTCAATTAATTTGACTCTTAAATTCAAATGAATCCTAAGCAATTGGTCTGCCTTTGTAATCATGTTTCGGCGCTCGAAATAAAAAAGAAATTACGTGCCGGCGCTCTCTCAACAGCAGAAATTCAACAATTTACAACAGCTGGAACTGGCTGCGGCCGTTGCGTCAGGGAGATTGAAGCAATCGTAAAAAAGCATTTGGAAGAACATGGCAAAGATCCACAGTTCAGAATTAATTTTAAGTAAAAGACAGAATCATTCATTATATTTGTAAGTCTCAAAAACGCAATTAATAAACCCACATGTTATGATCAAGTTGATTTCAAAAGCATTACAGGCATTTCTAATCCTTACATTCTTTTGGGGATTAGAATCTCAGGCGCAACCGCAGACCAATTTCAAAGCACAGGACATAGGAAAGCCCGCTATTAAAGGAGATGCACAAATTGTTACCGACGGAGTAGATATTAAGGCAGGTGGCGAAGATATCTGGATGAATTCTGACCAATTTCACTTTGTTTACAAACAAATTGCGGGAGACTTCGATTTCGTTGCGCGGCTCGAATCTTTGGAAAGATCGCATTTGTATACCAAAGCAGGATTGATGGCACGCGAGAATCTCACATCAGGATCGCGCAATGTGATGTTTCTTGCTTTTCCGGGTAATGACAAAAGGAACAACAATCTTGGAGGTTACGAGTTCCAATATCGCCTTGTGAAAGGTAAAGAAAGCAAAGCCATCTACCCTTCAATGACCGATTCTGTTGCACAAGCATCATTTCCAGCTAATTATCCCGATGTCTGGATGAGATTAAAAAGGTCGGGAGCTAAGTTTTCGGCATACACAAGTGCTGATGGCATCAATTGGGTTCAATATACAGAATTTGTAATGGAGATGCCAAAAAAAATCTACCTGGGAATGGCTGCAACCGCTCATATCAAAGGTGCTACAACCGTTGCCAAATTCCGCAACTTGCAAATGAATCAGTAAATTATTGATTCAGGAAAGGCAACATTTTAACTTGTCTGAACATTCACTTCAAAATAAAAGAGCCAGGGTAAATCCTGGCTCTTTTATTTTGGGAACAAATACTCAATAATGGCCTTTTAGCGAATAAACTAACAGTTTATCTTCAACTATCTCGTAGATTAAACGATGTTCCAGATTTATTCGACGAGACCAGGTGCCTGAAAGTTCGTATTTCAAAGGTTCTGGATTACCAATTCCTTCGTATGGGTTTTGAGTGATTGCTTCAATCATTAGGCCATTTTTTTAAGAATAGCTTTATTACCGGCTCTCACCCAAAAGTTTAAATCATCTTTAGCTTTAGGCAAAAGGACTATTTCCATAAATCATTGAGTTCTTCAAGTGAAACAACGGTTCCTTTTCCATCTTTATAATCTTGTCTGCTTTGATTTATTTTTGCAACAAACTCCGGATTATAAGGTTTCTCTTTAGAAATCTCAAATTTAATCTTAAGCGCCTTCAGAACAGACTTAATAGCCTCTATTTGCGCAGCATCTTCAGTATAAGCAGTGATATTTATTGTTTGCATAAAATAGTTGAATTAAATTCCGGTTACAATGAGAATCCAATTGCAAATTTAATGAAAAATCGTTAGTCGTAATTTACTGCTCCTCTTCCTTTATAAAGAGTCAGAGCTTATAAACTCTCACATAGTCGATTAAAAATTTCTGAGGAAAGATCGAATCATCAATATCACCGCCCCAGCTTCCGCCGACCGCTGTGTTGAGTAATAGATAAAGGGGACCGGTAAAAGTATTTTCATAGGCTGTCGCCGGAGCTGAAAATGTCAGAACATTGCTGTCATCAATAAACAACGAAATGATATTTCCCTTTCTTTCAAGCGAATAAAGATGGAAAGCAGTATGCAAATCGGTAATAGCCAGATTATTTCCTTTACTGGCATGTTTGTTCTCCTTTGCAGAAGTACTATCCCACCAGTGAAGGGTTCCGTAAACTTTGCCAGGGGTATGGCCAACGAACTCCATGATATCGAGTTCACTGCATTTTGGCCAGCCAACCTGTTTAGTATTTGTACCCATCATCCAGATAGCAGGCCAGATTCCCTTTCCCTGCGGAAGTTTTGCACTTACTTCAACACGGATATCTCCTTCAAATGATTTCTTATCCAATGTATTGATACTTCCAGAAGTATAATTCGCACCCTGAAAATTCTCCTTCAGCGATTCAATAACCAAATTTCCGTCTTCCTGTCGCACATTCGACGTCCGTTCAAGCGTGTAGAACTGCTTTTCATTGTTTCTTACAAATCCTACCTCATAACGCCATTTTGAGGCATCGGGTAATCCGGTACCATTGAACTCGTCCGCCCAAATTAAAGCAGCTTTGTTATTTTCAGTTGCAACATTCTGTGATTTCGTACAATTTACAATCATCAGCAACACCAATAAGGTGGAAAAAAATCTGATTCGCTTCATCGTTTTAATTGTTTTACTTTCGAAAGAAGAAATTCTGTTAGATTATTGGCAGCCTTCAGATTCTCAAAATCGGCCGGCAGCATGGCATGATCGATGTATTCGTTGTACAACCATGGATCGCCAACAGCTAAAACGTACCCTTTCCCGAAAGAAGTTTCAGCTATTAACACATCCTTTTTATCGGTCAGAACTGCTTTTGCATCCTTGCTCAAACTGAAGGAGCTAACCTCTTTCATGTAGATTTTATTCACCCCTTTAAACAGCGGATGATTCGGAAGATTGGTCTCGGCGGCCATGTTATAATCTTTTCCGGTAACGGGATTTAAAGTAACAGGATTAAAATGCAACCCAAATGCTTTCCCAAGTTGATTCAGATGTGTGAATTCACAGTTCGGTTTGTCGTTGGCCAAAATCAGGAGTACACCACCCTTTTTCACCCATGCCGAAATTGCTTTGGTATCTTTTGGCAGGATATAATTTGGTTTCGGACTTTCGGTAATCGTGTCCGGGTCAACAATAATATAAACATCAACACCGGTAAGACTTTTCTTGTCGGCTTTCACCACAATGGTCTTTAAGGCAGCCCCTTTGCTTTTAAAAAGGTCACCCAGTTGCGAGAAACCGCTGTTTTCGGTATCATCCCAGGTATAATGGAAAATCTTACCCGTTTTGGCATTGGTTTCGTGATTATACCAGTTATCAAGACCTACAGTTTTCTGAGCGAAACCATTGATGGCCATCGCGCAGATAAACAACAATATAACACCTTTCAACGAAAAATAATCCTGCTTCATTTTTTATAGTTTTTGTTTGAATAATTTTAAATCAATTCTTCCTTTAGCAAAACCGGAAAATCAAACAAATATAATCAGTTTGCTTTAAACAATCGATTGCGCATTAAACTAGCCGACAATCAGCTTTTAAGTAGAAAATCAAAGTTATCACTGGCATTCAGTTCCTCCGGATGCGTCCCTTTTTTGAATATCCGTGTACTTCGGCTGCCAATCATTTTCAGCGAATTATTCTCGCATTTAAGCATCGTCCCTTCACGCATTCCGACGACTGTTATTTCAGGATTAACTTCAAGAAATTCCTCAATGCGTTGTTCGCGCGTCTCACCACCATGACCTGCCGGATTGGCATCCAGGTAATGGGGATTGATCTGAAAAGGTACTAATCCCATACAATCAAACCCTTTTGGATCAACGACAGGCATATCATTTGTTGTTTGCAGTGTCGGACACGCCACATTCGACCCGGCGCTCCATCCAATATAAGGTGTCCCTTGTTCGACCTTCAGCCTGATCGCTTTCATCAACTGGTTGTCATGCATCATCCGTACCAACTGCCAGGTATTACCCCCGCCAACTACAATTGCTTCAGCATTTTGCACTGCCTCAACAGGATCGCTAAAATGGTGAATAGAAGTAATATGATGACCTATTTCAGCAAAACGTTCCTCTACTTTCGATTCATAAAGATCAAAGGAAAATGTTACCGCAGCATAGGGAATAAAAAGGGCAGTGACCGCTTTATCACCCAAAAATTTCTGGATCTCGTATTTTGGATAGTCAAGATACGGCTCGCCTTGCATCGTAGAATTACTAATCAGTAGAAGTCTCATAAAAAGATTGTTATTGCAACTGCAAGTAAGCAAAAAACCGGCGGAAAGAAAAACAAAAGTCGATCTTGAAAAACAATTTCAAAACGAACTTGTTAAGAAAGGGTTATCTCTTCTTTTCGCTTAAAGAAGTTGAACGCTTTAAGTCAATGTGAATTATTATGGAACAAAAACCAATAAAAAAAGTACTGGTTGCCAACCGGGGAGAAATTGCTATCCGGGTAATGCGCTCCTGTCGTGAGATGGGAATCGAAACCGTGGCAGTTTTCAGTGATGCTGACCGAACAGCCATGCATGTAAGATATGCTAATGAGGCTTACAATATTGGCCCTGCTCCTTCGTCGGAGAGTTATTTGAATATTGACAAAATCATCGATACGGCTAAAAAATCGGGTTCAGATGCCATTCATCCGGGTTATGGATTCCTGTCAGAAAATTCCACTTTCTCGAGGCGATGTCGCAAAGCCGGAATAAAATTTATCGGCCCGTCGCCCGAATCAATTGAGATGATGGGAGACAAGATCAGTGCGCGAAAAAAGATGATCGCTGCGGGGGTTCCAGTTGTTCCTGGAACAACAGAGAAATTGACCAGCGAGGCAAAAGCAATAAAATGCATCAAAGAAATAGGACTTCCCGTGATGATTAAAGCATCATCAGGTGGCGGTGGCAAGGGAATGCGCCTCGTGAAACTGGAATCAGAAATTGGAAGTTCGTTACGTGCCGCACGTTCTGAAGCCAAGACTTCCTTTGGTGATGATTCCCTATACATTGAAAAATACATTGACTCACCTCATCATATTGAATTTCAAATTCTTGCCGATCAATACGGAAATACGGTCCATTTGTTCGAACGTGAGTGCTCCGTTCAACGTCGTCATCAGAAAGTTGTGGAAGAGACACCTTCGCCCCTGCTAACACCTGAAGTCAGGACTGCAATGGGAGAATGCGCCGTCGCAGCTGCCAAAGCGGCCAATTACGAGGGTGCCGGAACCATTGAATTTATAATGGATGAGCAACTCAATTACTATTTTTTAGAGATGAATACCCGATTGCAGGTGGAGCATCCGATTACTGAACGGGTTGTTGGTGTCGATCTGGTAAAAGAACAAATCAGAATTGCAGAAGGAGCTAAACTTCCTTTTAAACAAAAAGATCTTAAACAAAGCGGTCATTCCATCGAGTGCCGGATCATTGCAGAGGATACCAAAAATAATTTCATGCCCAATCCCGGCACAATCACCCATATTACAGAACCTTACGGATTCGGAATCAGGTGTGACAGTTACGTTTATGAAGGTTATACAATTCCTATTTATTACGACTCCCTGATTAGTAAACTGATCGTTTGGGGTCGCACACGCGACGAAGCGATTGACAGAATGCGCCGTGCATTGTTCGAATATAAAATAACAGGGATTAAAACCACCATTCGGTTTCTCGAAAGAATTATGGATACTCCGGACTTTAAGAACGGCACCTATAACACCCATTTTATTGAAAAGAACAGCGAATTTCTTCTGTCCGACGGAATCTGCGATCGTAGTTGCGAAGACATGGCTATGATTGCAACATTTGCACAGTACCTTTCTCAATTCGAGATCAGCAAAATCACCAATGCCGCTCCTTCAGAAAAGGGAGAAAGTAACTGGAAGCGACAATTACGGAAGTTTACAGCAAGAATTTAGGTTACTGAGGGAACCGGCAGCGTTTTCGGAGAACAAAATCCCAAAACACCGCCCTAAGTTTGCGAACGTAATTTTAATAGTAAATAAGCACATTGCCTATATTTTATATCAAATGGAACTTGAACTAAAAATCAATAACCGAAGTGAGATTGTCAAAGAGGTAAAACGCGAAGGAAATGTCCTCACACTTTCAGTTGGCGAAAAACTTTACAAAGTCGATATCGTTAAAGTAAGTAATGAGGAGTTCTCAATCCTTCTCAATGGAAAATCATTTAATATTGAGGTCATTGAAGCTAGCAAACCTAAGCATTACAATGTTAATGCTTTGTATTTTAAGTTCGAAGTCGAAGTGATCGACAATGAGTCACGTTACCGGCAAAACAGAATGCAGTCAGGGCCGATCAGCAATGATAACACCATACGTTCCCCGATGCCCGGGAAAGTGGTCAAAGTGTACGTCAAGCCCGGAGATCGGGTTGAACCAGGGCAACCATTGATTGTACTTTCAGCCATGAAAATGGAAAGCGAATTCAAAGCTGGTAACCGGGGAATTGTAAGAGAGGTACCAGTCATTGAGGGTGAAACTGTTGACACAAATCAGCTTTTAGTCATAATTGACGAGGATGAAACATTAGAAGTAGATTGATACGCAAATTGCAGTTATTTATTTTGATAATGCGGAAATCGGCAATGATCGTTTCCCCTAATTAAAAGACAATTGCAATTGACGATGAGAAAGATAAAAATTTAAACCACAACAATTCAATTAATCACAAATATGCCATCACAAAAAGATAAATTCGAAAGGCTGAATGAGCGAAACCTTGAAGCCGAATCAGGTGGAGGTCAGAACCGAATTGACCGTCAACATGCTGCCGGAAGAAAAACAGCCCGCGAAAGAATTGACGTTCTGATTGATCCGGGTACTTTTGTCGAAATGGACAAATTTGTTGTCCACCGTTCTCACGATTTTGGGATGGAAAACAACAGGTTCTCAGGGGATGGTGTGATTACAGGATATGGAAAGATTGATGGCCGACTGGTTTACACATTTGCACAGGATTTTACCGTTTTTGGCGGAACGATGAGCAGGGCGAATGCCGATAAAATTGTTAAGATTATGGATCTTGCCATGAAAATGGGAGCTCCGATGATTGGCTTAAACGATTCGGGTGGCGCACGTATTCAGGAAGGGATCGAAAGTCTGGCAGGATATGCCGATATCTTTTACCGGAATGTGATGAGTTCAGGAGTAATACCTCAGATTTCGGCTATTTTAGGGCCATGTGCCGGAGGTGCCGTTTATTCACCGGCAATTACCGATTTCATTGTGATGGTGAAGGATTCCAGTTACATGTTTGTTACTGGTCCCGATGTTGTTAAAGCCGTGACTCACGAAGAAGTAACCAAAGAGGAACTCGGCGGAGCTTCGACCCACCATGCTAAAAGTGGCGTAGCACATCTGACCGCTGATAATGAAGACCACGCTTTGCTGATGATCCGCGAATTGATAGGCTATATCCCTTCAAACAATCTCGAAGAAGCACACGCAGTTGATTGCAAAGATGATATCAATCGTGAAGACCCTAATCTTAATACGCTGATTCCGGACGATCCAAATAAACCGTACGATATGAAAGAGTTGATTCTCAGCATTGCAGACGACCGTAACTTTTTCGAAATACAACCTGCTTTTGCAATGAATCTCATCATCGGATTTGCGCGATTCGGCGGTCGGAGTGTCGGCATTGTGGCCAATCAGCCAGCCAGTCTTGCCGGTGTACTTGATATTAATTCATCTGTAAAAGGAGCACGTTTCGTCCGCTTTTGCGATGCCTTTAATATTCCTCTGGTGACGATCGTCGACGTTCCGGGATTTCTTCCCGGCACAGCACAGGAATTTGGTGGAATCATCCGTCATGGCGCCAAACTATTATACGCTTTCGCAGAAGCAACTGTCCCAAAAATCACGCTGATCACGCGTAAAGCTTATGGCGGAGCTTATGATGTAATGAGCAGTAAGCATATCGGATCAGATATCAACTTTGCTTATCCTTCAGCCGAGATTGCAGTAATGGGTGCCGAAGGAGCTGTAAAGATTATTCATCGCGAAAAAATGACGGAGGATGAATTGGCACAAAAGATTGACGATTACCGCGACAAGTTTGCCAACCCTTACAAAGCTGCGGAACTCGGCTATATCGATGAGATTATCCTTCCGGCTCAGACAAGGTTTAAATTGATTCAGGCGCTCGAGATGACACAAAACAAGCACAAGGTAAATCCGTTAAAAAAACATGGAAATATTCCGCTTTAAAGAAGAATAGATGTACAAAACGTTTCGCCAGGACTACCAGTTCGCTCATGATTGCCTATTCAGTCCACAACACCTCCTCAGTTACGGAGGATGTACCTGATTAATAATCACTGGCAATTTAGCTTACAGCGTAAAAATCATCCAATACATTCAGAAAATATTTGTACCTTTGCCCAACGGTAATCGTATAAATACACTTCAAGTATCCCCGGTTGTAAAGTCTGACGTTCGTTGGTTTTGTTCGGAAAATTGCTTATCTTGAGTATTTCTAATTACCTCAGGCTTTTCATTTAGAATAGCTTAGATATAAATTAAAAATCAATTATTGAATGGCAAAATCGCAGGACACCTTTAACAAAAAAGAAAAAGAGAAAAAACGTTTAAAGAAACGTCAGGAAAAAAACGTAAAAAGAGAAGACCGTAAATCAAATTCAACAGGTGGCGATCTTGAAAGCATGTTGGCCTATGTTGATGAAAATGGCAACCTCACTGATACTCCACCAGATCCCACCAAGAAAAGAAAAGTCATTGCCAGCAGTATTGAAATCAGCGTTCCCCGAAGAGAAGAAGAAGAGATCGACCCAATACGTTTGGGCAGGATCGATTTTTTTAACGATTCGAAAGGTTTTGGTTTTATCAAAGAAAAGGATACCCAGGAAAAATATTTCGTTCACATCAACGGTTTGCTTGAAGATGTCAAGGAAGGCGATAATGTCGTTTTTGAACTTGAACGCGGCTTAAAAGGATTGAATGCCGTTCGTGTAAAAAAGGTGTAATTTCGAGTCTATATCAAAATCATCATTAGCTTAATAAAGGTAGCGAAAAGGAGAAGGATAAATAGTGCATTGGTAATCAATGGACTAATTCGACAATTTGAAGATCATCAATTCAACAAATTGAAGAACCTTTTCACTTTAACCTTTATCCTTATACTTTTAACCTTCCTTTCAGTTTCTTCCCAAAAACCCTGAATCGTTTGTACACCCTTCTATCCATTTTTTCCATTTCAGCCCTGATCTTTTAAGAACTTGCAAATAACCCAGGCAAGCTTTTTCTTCTTCCATTTTTATTTACTTATCTTTGAATAGTTAATCTATCTTCTTTTAAAGAAGGAAACACGATCAATCACTTTATTGTTATTGATTCTTTCCCTGTTCAAAAAACAAAAAAAATAATTCTGATAATATGGAAACGAACTATGAAATTGCGGTTAATGACAGCTTCCAAATTGAATTAGACTCAAATCCAACAACCGGATTTGCCTGGAAATGGACAAATAGAGAATCTGTTTCAATTGTTGAATCAACCAGCACTGATTATATCCCTGATGCTCCTGCTTCAACAGGAGGTGGCGGAAAAGAAATATGGAAGTTTAAAGGATTAGAAAGCGGGACAGATACAATTAAAATGGAGTATTGTCGCCCGTGGGATACTACATCAACGGTTAAAACGGAGGATATAACCGTAACAGTAAGATAGCAATACGTTTATTTTTAGTGAATATCTTTTATAAATGATACAAAGCGGAAAGAAAACCAGCAAAATTCGACTTTGGCAATCATGATTTGTCACCTGAACCTACAATTACAGCGAATTTGGAGATCACACCCATATTTGTTGTACCTGCAACCGGATTTATCAGTGTTTAAGTAAACAGAGCAATTAAATGTCGTATTTTCCTCCAATGTTTTGTAAGAAATATCCTGTTGTTCTTTGTAAATATGAAAAATATAATGGGCAATTAAAAACTAGAGCCGTAGGCTCGGATTCATGTTGTAAGGCTGGACTTCAGTCCAGTCAATAACGGTGACTTATCCATCTTCATGAGAGCCATGGGCTCGGGCCATTTGATTATTTTGCATTTCATAAACTTTGAATATCAATATGTTTCGTTCCTACGGCACTCCGGTTTTTTGATTTCGCCTTTTTCTCTGCCGGATTAAAATCCGGCATTACAAAATAATCCGTTCCTACGGAACTGTGTCCACAGCTAAAGACTTATTTTTCAGTCTTATTTGCAAACTACTCCAGACTTAAAATATCATTCCAAACCTCCCTGTTCACAAGAATACCATCCTGAAGATTTGCCGCCCTGATCTTTAAAATCTGCTCTCCCGGATACCGGATGTTTGATTTTTCATCAACCGGAACAGATTCTTTATAGTCCGCAATGATTTCGGATATTGTGTTTTGAATAGAAGGGAAATTACCAAGTTTACTGATATCAAAAGCAATAAAAACCTGTGATACGCCCGACTCATCCTTCTTTTTGCTGATCTCGCCTGTTGACAGACCACCCGATAAAATGGCGGCTAAGATATCGAGCAACAAAGTTAGTCCCGACCCCTTCCAGAATCCAATCGGTAAAGGACGTTTCGAACTGAGAATTTCGGAAGGATCGCAGGTAAGTTCGTTGGACGAATTGTATCCTCCCGGGAAATCGAGTATAGAATTTTCCATTGCCTTCGTCTCCATTTTACCGTAGGAATACTGGCTCATGGCCATATCCAGTACAATGGCTTCATCTCCGTATGGCACTGCGATAACAAGCGGATTATTCCCGAGTTTATTGTCCATTGCTCCCCATGCCGGCATCAAACCGATTGTGTTGGTCCAGCCAATAAAAACAAAACCAGCCTTTGCCGCCTTCCATCCGTAAGTCCCGCCCCGCATCCAATGATTGGTATTGTTCAACGCCACACATCCGATTCCTGATTTCCGGGCAAGTGTCATTGCACGTTCAGTACATTTAAAGGCATTTAGCGGACCAGGACCCAAATTGCCATTCCACTGCTCAACCGCTCCGGACGAATGAGCAAGTTCGGGTTCTGCATCAACATCAATTAAGCCATTGATAACATACTTTACGAATCGTGATAAACGGTTAACGCCATGCGACAAAACACCATCTATGCTATTGTCTGTAAAGACAGAAGCACAAAGCTTTGCTTTATCTTCGCGGAAACCATGCTTCAGCAAAATGCGGATAAATTCAGCCTCCATTTGTACTGCCGGTATTCTGATCGTGTTGGAATCTTTCATTTTTTACAGGTGGTTTGTGATGACTTCAAATATAGATTTTTATCACTATTTTTGTTGGGAAGATAATTGATTATTCTAAGCCATGTTCGAGAAAATAATCTTGCATGAAGATACTCCTTAAAGAGCACCATCAACCGAAGGCAATTTCTATCCATCCAAAATATAATCCCATTAGTCCGGGAATGAACGAACGCATTCAGAAACTCCGCAAACTGAGTGTCGAAGCCGTACCAACGTTATCGAACGTGCGCTTCACGAAACCGCTTTTTACCGCGAGAACTTCGGGAAACTTTCTATTCCCGTGCTGCGGGCAGCCAACGTTCTCGATCATTGCCGGAATAAAGCCATTTATTTGGGTGAAGGGGAATTGATAGTTGGCGAACGTGGACCTGTGCCCAAATGCGTTCCAACCTTTCCTGAACTTACCTGCGCCAGGGCATACTGCACTTGATGGAAAAATATATCAGAAAGGAATGCTCGATTACAAGCGCGAAATCGCGGCGAATCTTTCTGCGCTTGATTACCTGAATGATCCCGAAGCAACCGATAAAGCCGAAGAGTGGAAAGCGATGGATATCTCATGCGATGCAGTGATCGTTTTTGCAGAACGCCATGCCAACCTGGCTGAAGAACATGCCAAAAAAGAACCTGATCCGATCCGGAAAGCCGAACTGCTGAAAATTGCAGAAGTTTGCCGTAGGGTTCCGGCCCATGCCCCGCGCAATCTGTGGGAAGCCATTCAGATGTATTGGTTTGTACATCTCGAAACCATTACCGACCGCGTACTGAAAGCGGTTCTGAATAACTTTCAAGGAGAGGAAGTACTGCGTCAAACGATTATGAATCGTACGCCTTTCTTTGGAAATGATGATGATACTGCAGATTCAATTGCGGTGAAGGTATACAACGACCTGTTTGAAGCGATCGACGGAAAACCCAATATCAAACCGGGAGGGAAGTATCACCTGAATATGTTGTCGACCACCTGTCACGTCTATTTTGGGAAGGTGATGGGAGCAACTCCCAATGGCCGGCTGGCAGGAAAATCCATTTCGGACGGAACTTCCCCTTCCCATGGTGCCGATACGCACGGACCATCTGCAGTTGTAAAATCATTGACCAAATTCGATCATGTGAAATCGGGGGGAACGTTGTTGAACCAGCGATTTCTTCCAGGTTTATTGAGAAAAGACGAAGACATTAAAAAGCTTGGGCAACCGATCCGGAGTTATTTTACACTCGGAGGCCATCATATTCAGTTTAATATTGTCGATACAGCAACTTTGCTTGCCGCACAGACTTGCCCTTCCGATTACAAAGATTTGATGGTTCGGATGGCCGGTTACAGCGACTATTTCAACGATATGAACGCCGATCTTCAACAGGAAGTGATTGAGCGGACAGATAATAATTCCATTTAATTTGTCATATAGCCCTGACAGGTTTTGGAATCCTGTCAGGGCTAAAACATTAATAAGACTATGGGAATAGATGTCGTTAATTATTTCATAGGTTGCATTTTTCTTTTAATTGGAAAGTTGATTTCCAATAATCCAAGCTTGTTGTCAGGTTATTATGAAATGTCATTGGAAGAAAGAAAGAAATTTGACATTAAAGGAAAACATATTTTAAAAAGGATTTTTTACAATTGGGGATTCTTCATATGAGCGCAGGCACCGGGATATTTCACAGTGAATACAATAAGAACAAGGGCCAAAAGGTGAAGTTCCTGCAAATTTGGGTGATTCCAGACAAGAAAAATGTAACGCCGCGTTATGACCAGGTTACACTTAATAGGAAGGATCGTCACAATAAACTGCAACAGGTTCTTTCTCCCGATCCTGATGATGCCGGGGTCTGGATTCACCAGAAAGCCTGGTTTCATCTTGGAAAATTCGACAAGGGGATCAGCGCGGAATACACTATTAAAGCAAAGGGAAATGGCGTTTACGCCTTTATTCTGAATGGTGATGTAACGATTAACAATCAGCCATTAACAACCCGTGATGGATTTGGAATTTGGGATATTGAAAAGCTGTCAATCATGGCTGATGCCGATGCAGAATTTTTATTGATGGAAGTCCCCATGACCTTTTAACTCATAAACGATCCTTCTTAACTCTGGACACTCTGTGACTTATATTCGTTGAAATGATTCTTCGTTTCGGATAATATGATCGTGGAAACGTGATTGCCATCCAAAATTGGCGTTGATTTTCCGGGCGTTAATGGTTACCGACGATTTGAATCCACGGATTATCGATGCCAAATTTTTGGATTGCGGTGCAAATGTATTTTTGTATTCGGTGTTTGTGACGATATTGTTGGTGGTCACGGGTTTATTGGCAGAGACGCGATGCATCACGTCTCTACAATCATGCGTCATGTTTATATCAATATTGGTTATTTCCCCAAAAAAACATTCCCTTCCTTGGGTACAGATCGTTACAAAATAGATTGCATCCGAACCATAATTCCAATTTCGCAAACGTGCCGACCGTATTCTGTATTTAGTTAAGGAATTTTGTTCTAACTCCGTAGGAGTTGCCTGTGCATAACCCCCTGATTTATCTGGGGGATGACACAAAGAAAGCGAACATAACTCCAGAGGAGTTCCCCAAAGTAGAGGAAACGGGATAGCTGGGATAACTCTTACAGAGTTAAGTTCGTTTTCCATTCTCTTTTCTCCGGTTAAAACCGGAGGTTATTTACTGGCAACTCCTACGGAGTTATTCTTAACTTAACGACATTGTATTATAAATGCTATTTTTAAATCTTTGCATCATTTAATTTGTCATTTTTGTTTCAATAATTCCAATATCCGACAAAATCATTTTTCGATCTGCGATGTCGCCAAAATAACATTCCCTGCCTTGGGTACAGATCGTTACAAAATAGGTTGCATCCGAACCATAATCCCAATTTCCCAAACGTGCCGACGGTATTCTGTATTTAGTTAAGGAAATTTGTTGTAACTCCAAAGGAGTTGCCTGTGCATAACCCCCAGATTTATCTGGGGGATGACACAAGGAAAGCGAACATAACTCCAGAGGAGTTCCCCAAAGCAGAGGAAACGGGATAGCTGGGGTAACTTTTACAGAGTTAAGTTCGTTTTCCATTCTCTTTCCTCCGGTTAAAACCGGAGGTTATTTACTGGCAACTCCTACGGAGTTATTCTTAACTTAACGACATTGTATTATAAATGCTATTT
>JAAFHB010000482.1 GCA_010906965.1 Mariniphaga sp.
ATGGTAAAGTATATCAAGTTGAGTATCATAATCTAGACATGATTATCTCTATTGGATATCGCGTTAAATCACAACGAGGAATTCAATTTAGAATATGGGCAAACAAAGTACTGAAAGAATATCTTTTAAAAGGTTATGCTGCCAACCAACGTTTTGAGAAAATTGAAATGGATGTGCAGCAGCTAAAAAGAAAAGTCGATGAGTTTGATTTTCAACTTAAAACAAACCTGCCTCTAAACGAAGGCATCTTTTTCGATGGTCAAATTTTTGATGCCCACCATTTTGTATCAAGCATTATTAAAAATGCGAAACATTCAATAGTTCTTATCGACAATTACATCGATGAGAGCGTTTTGATTTTATTTACTAAAAGAAATCCTAAAGTCGAAGTTACTATTTACACGGCTACTATTTCAGCCCAAATTACGCTTGATATAAAGCGGTACAATGCACAATATCAGAAAATTGAAGTAAAATAATTCAATAAGGCACACGACCGGTTTTTGATCATTGATGATCAAACAGTCTATCATATTGGGGCATCACTCAAAGACCTTGGTAAAAAATGGTTTGCATTCTCAAAAATCGGATTAAATGTGCAAGAGATGATTCACAAACTTGAATCAGAAACAAAGAATTATTGATTGCACTTATCAAAAAGAAGGAATAATAAATGATAAACGATGGCTCATGCCTCCCTCTTCAAGAACATGACATGACAAATAAGCCCAAAAGCAAACGACAGAAGTACAGACTAACAATAAAAGGTAATAACAATATAAAATCGATATCAATCAAAAAATGAAGAATTTCTCAAATTTTACAATAAGCAAAGACTCCAACTGTCTGGAAGCACTTCGTAAACTCGATCAGGAGAAATCGAACCAAACTTTGTTTGTATTGGATGAAAATAAAAAATTGATTGGAACGATTACCGACGGCGATATTCGAAGAGGTTTAATCAAAGGATTAAATCTGGATAGCCCGGTTCAACTTTTTTGTTTTCCAAACTTTAGTTTTATCAATGGGAAAATTGATGTTTCAACAATCCATCACTTAAAAAAAGAAGGGATAAAAGTTTTACCTAAATTGAATGACTTAGGTCAAATCGAACGGGTGTATGACCTGGCAAAACTAAATTCAATTCTGCCACTTCACGCAGTCATAATGGCCGGAGGACGCGGTGAACGCCTTCGCCCATTAACTGATAAAATCCCCAAACCCATGTTGCCTTTGGGTGATAAACCAATCATTGAACACAACATTGATCGCCTGATTTCATATGGAATTGAAACAATCACAATTTCGGTTCGCTACCTATCCGACCAAATCATCAATTATTTTGGCGATGGTTCAGCTAAAGGCATTTGTATTAATTATATTGAAGAGGACGCACCTCTCGGCACCATCGGTTGTGTATCACAAATTGATAAAATCAATCAGGAGGCTATATTAATTTTGAATTCTGATGTATTTACCAACATTGATTTCGAAGACTTTTACCTGGACTTTGAAAATACCCATGCAGACATGGCCGTTGCTTCTATTCCCTATTCGGTAGATATTCCATATGCAATTATGGAACTAAATGAAAATTGCATCACAAGTTTTAAAGAAAAACCCAAAAATACCTATTATGCCAATGCCGGTATTTACCTGATTAAAAAAGAAAAGCTGGCGCTCATACCAAAAGACACATTTTATAATGCAACCGATTTAATGGAACTTATTATTTCTAACAATGGGAAGCTAATTCACAGCCCTATAACCGGCTATTGGATTGATATCGGTAAACATGATGATTACAATAAAGCAAAAGAGATAATTAAACACCTTTAATATGTATGAAGATTTTCTATTCCTGATTCCTGCCCGTGGAGGCTCAAAAGGAATACTGAAGAAAAATATAAAAGAATTAAATGGGAAACCATTGATTTATTATACACTAGATGCAATCAAAGATATTGTACCAATTGAAAATATTTGTGTTTCTTCCGATGATCCTGAAATCATAAAAAAAACTGAGGAATATGGAATTAAAGTCCCTTTCATGCGCCCGGCAGAACTTTCAACTGACACATCTACAACGCAGGAGGTAATTGAACATGCATTGAACTTTTACAAACTGAATAAGAGACAATTTAAAGGTTTAGTTTTGCTACAGCCAACATCGCCACTTAGAAATACACAACAGATTATTGATGCTATAAAGTTGTTTACAAATGAAATTGATCTTGTCGTCTCTGTTAAAATTACCTCATCAAATCCGTATTTTGTATTATTCGAAGAAAATAAAGATGGTTTTTTGGAAATTTCCA
>JAAFHB010000078.1 GCA_010906965.1 Mariniphaga sp.
GAAAATGGACACAACGCGACACCAACCCGAAGCGGGTTGAACATTTTTAAGATATAGATATTGAACCCTTTGACTTCGTCGATTTTCAATTCAGTGCTCCGATTGTGATCGGATTCTTCACCCCCAATTTAGCTTCGCTGATTTTCAATTCATTGGAGGTTATTCAAATTAAATCCCTGCAGGATTTTTTGGTTGAAAGAAGAAAAAGAAGTGCAAGGAATACTAAAACACACTTTCAAAAAGCCTGCATTTTTCATTACAAGCCTGTGAATATATTATTGAAAGTCAAAAATATATTCGTTTTTCAGTAGGGTCTAAGTAGTCGTTAGATTATCAGTTTACGCTATCTTTCTACCCTGTTTCTTAATTGATTTTGTCCAAATTCTAACTGTAGCGTTTGGACATTGTCTTTTTCACAGGTAAGCTAAATAAATCAAAATATGAAGATTAAAAATATACTTCTGACAGCTTCATCTTGTTTGTCATTGTTGCCTGTAATGAGTTTAGCCCAGGGACCAACACATCCGAATGTAATTATCATCCTGACCGATGATCAGGGTTACGGCGACCTCGGAATTACCGGAAATCCGCATGTGAAAACCCCCGTTATCGATCAGTTTGCGTCTGAAAGTATTCGCTTCAATAACTTTTATGTGTCGCCTGTATGTGCCCCGACCCGTTCAAGTCTGATGACCGGGCGCTATTCATTGCGCACTGGCATCAGAGATACTTATAACGGTGGAGCAATAATGGCTGCAAACGAGATTACGATTGCTGAAATGCTGAAACAGGCAGATTACAAAACCGGCTGTTTCGGTAAATGGCATTTGGGTGACAATTATCCAAGCAGACCAGGTGACCAGGGTTTTGATGAATCGTTGAACCATCTTTCCGGCGGAATGGGACAAGTTGGTGATATTACAACTTATTTCAACGGGGATAAGAGTTATTTTGATCCAATACTTTGGCACAACAATAAAAGAGAAGCCTACAAAGGTTATTGCTCAGATATTTTCGCAGAACAGGCCATCAATTTTATTGAGAAAAATAAAACAGGTCCCTTTTTCTGCTATCTCGCTTTCAATGCTCCGCACACTCCTTTGCAGGTTCCGGATAAGTATTATCAAAAGTATAAAGACATTGATCCGGCATCCGGTTTCGGCAACGACAACAGACCATTTCCTAAAATGACGGAGAATGACAAAGAGGATGCCCGAAAAGTCTATGCGATGGTGACAAACATCGATGATAACGTAGGTAAACTTCTAAAGAAACTGGATGACTTAAAAATTGCCGATAATACACTCGTTATTTTCATGACCGATAACGGTCCGCAGCAAACAAGGTATGTAGGTGGTATGCGGGGCCGCAAGGGTGATGTTTATCAGGGGGGTGTCAGGGTGCCATTCTATATCAGGTATCCATCAGTTTTTGAGAAGAATAAGGATATTGAAACCATCGCTGCCCATATTGATATCCTGCCAACACTGGCACAGGTTTGCCATGTTGAAATGCCAAAGGATAGAAAGATTGATGGTAAAAGCCTGCTTCCGCTTTTGATGGGTAAAGAGGTTGAGTGGGCTGACAGACCATTGTTTTTTTACTGGACAAGGGGTTATCCCGAACTGTATTATAATATGGCATTACGTGAAGGCAATTATAAACTGGTTGGAAAGACAAATTATAATGCTCCGATTAACGACTTTGAGTTGTTCGATAATGCAAAAGATCCTTACGAACAAAACAATATTATTGCAGAAAATAATGGTATTGCAAATAAGCTGAAGGAAGAACTCGATCGGACTTACATTGAATTAATAACTTCTGAAAATCTTATCCATCAACCTCCTATTATTGTAGGAAGTCCACGCGAAAACCCTGTTATCCTGAACAGAAATGATGCAGGGGGCGAGCGCGCAATCTGGGATCAGGAAGAAATATATGGCAAATGGAAAGTCAGTATCGAGGAAGGGTATTATGATGTAACATTTAAGTTTGTCAAGCCGGTTAAAGCAAACGGAAGGATGTATCTGGAAGCAAATACACTGGTAAAACAAATGCTGAATGAAAAAGAGGGAACAGATATCATCGAGATGAAGAATGTCTTCTTTCCAAAAATGGATTGCGATTTGATACCCTACTATGCTGTTGGCTCAAAAAGCATATGCCCGTTTTGGGTTGAAATGAAAAAGATGGATTAGCGCCTGATTGTAACAATAAATATTATATCAGTATCCCCTTTTCCAACCCGGCTGAACACTGTTCATCCAAACGAATACGATAAATAAAGATGATTCAATTGCAGGATAATAATGTTGATGTACTGATTGTTGGCGCGGGCCCCGCAGGGTTGATGATGGCTTGTCAGTTGGCACTTCACAATATCTCTTTCCGTATTATCGATCAAAAGGAGCATAGCACCAATTATTCAGGTGCATTGATTGTTCAGGCAAGGAGTTTGGAGATATTTCAGCAAATGGGAATTGCTCAAAAGGCAGTTCAGCAGGGTGTGATCGCCAATGAAATCAAACTTGTTTTCAACGGAAAAAAATCGTTTACGATTCCTGTGAAAGAGATCGGAAAGGGACTTACGCTGTTTCCCTATCTGCTGTTGCTGGAGCAATCAAAAACGGAGCAGCTGCTCACCGATTTCTGCAATCATCTGGGGCATTCGATTGAACGGGAGACAAAACTCGATCGGTTCGCACAGGATAATCAGGGTGTCACCTCTGTTTTAAAACTTCCCGATGGAAATGAGGAGGTCGTTACTTCGAAGTATTTAATCGCCGCCGATGGCGCGCGCAGTACGATCCGGAAACAACTGCAGATCCCCTTTGTGGGTAAAACCTTTTCGACTGCTTTGTTTGTAAGTGATTGCAAAGCTGAAGGAGATTTATCGCCCGACCAGTTGTGTTTCTCATTTTCGGATCAGACAACGGCAGGAATTTTTCCTCTGCCAGGGGATAGGTGGAGGGTTGATGGCGCAATTTCAAAGGAGATCGAAAACAACGATCCGCTTACTTTTAAGGATATCAGTAAATGTTTTGCAGAAAAGACCCGCATGAATGTGGAAATAACGGAACCCGACTGGTTTTCGGTATTTCATGTAAACGAGCGTTATGCAGTGTCATTTCAGCAAAACAGGTGTTTCCTTGTGGGCGATGCGGCACATATTCACAGCCCAGTGGGTGCACAAGGTATGAATACAGGTTTACAGGATTCTTATAATCTGGCATGGAAGCTTGCAATGGTCATTCAGGAAAAGTCGAATGCATCACTTCTGGATACCTATTCCACCGAAAGAGTAGTGGTTGCGAAAAATGTTGTGCGCGGCACCGATCGTGCTTTTACATTCGTCACAAGCAGGAATTTCTTTGCGAAATTATTTCGGGTTCATGTCCTGCCTTTTTTTCTGCAATTAATGTTGCCTCACATTGTAAAGCGACAAGCTGTTCTTCATTTCTTCTTCCGGCGAATTTCGGAAATTGGCGTTCAGTATCGTAAAAGTTCGTTGACTCAACTTTCATCGGCGGGTCATTTCCCAACTTATGCACCCAAACCGGGGGAACGATTACCCTATATTAATTATCAGGAGGATGGTAAAATGATTAATATTCAGAATAAAGTAAAAAGTGGCGACTTTCACCTTTTTATCTTTTCGAAAGACGCGTCCGTGGATGCCATTCAAAAGATTGCCGGGAAATACACACAACTGCTTTTTGTTGAAACCATTCCTTTTACATCCGGAACAGGCGATCTGTATAAGCGACTGGGTATCGTCAATAACGGATGCTACCTTGTCCGACCCGATCAGTACATTGCCTATCGCTCTGTAAAACCCGACGCCGGTCATTTCGAAACTTATCTTCAGCAATTTATTATACTTCAATAAGAGTGCTTTGGTTCTGTGACGTTTGGTATGGGTAATTGGTTTTTGTAATGATTGCAGCTGGCTATTAGTGGAGCGGACTCACTTACTTAAAAAATCAGGTGTCCTATTAATTTTTAAAGGATTTTGGTCAAATAGTTAGCACTATCATGCCAGTTGCCAAAAGCCAGCGGCTGATTCTATAAACAATTTGAAAGCAGTCGCAAAATTTACCCACACGATCCGTCATTGAGCCAAATTAGATTGTATTTTTGCCATTAGGGAATTACTACAAACTGTAAATATTCTAAGATGAAATTTTTAAAATTAGTTGTTTTCGGATTAATAGTGTTTTTTGCAAGTGCAACTCAGGCGCAGGTTTCAGTACATGTCAACATAGGTTCCCCTCCGCAATGGGGTCCGGCCGGTTATTCCGATGTGAGGTATTATTACTTACCTTATGTGGATGCCTATTATGATGTTCATACATCCATGTTTATTTATTTTGAAGGACGGTCATGGGTTCGCAGATCGTATCTCCCCAGCCGGTACAAAAACTTTGACTTGTACGACGGTTACAAAGTCGTTATGAAAGATTATCATGGTGAAGCTCCTTATTATAAACATCGTGAGTACCGGACACTTTATCCGAAACGATACCGGGGGCCAGCTCAAAGAACAATCGCCCAGCGACCAAAAAGAGGTGATGAAAATCAGCGTTCCTATCGGCAAAGTAATCAGGCCAACAGTGGCCGGGGCAGCGTAATTGACAAGAATGCCATACGAGGTGATAAAAACTATAACAGACGCGGTGATGAAAAAACAAATATCAAACACGACAATGATAAAAAAGAGAAAATTGACCGTGTTCGTGTAAAAGGATAACAAAAGGAAGTAAATGAATTATGGAGACAATCGTATTAACCGACAGGTTTATAACGCCCACCGATGAACTTATCTTCTCCATAATCGGTGATAAAAGGATCTTTTAGCAAAGAATTATTACTCATTTACGCGATAATCATTTCGAAGCATTACAATTAAAGTGAATGATGCCGAAGATGCTGAGAATGTGATAAAGCTGATCGAAGTAAAGCTAAAACTGAAATAACGGGTGTTCTGAGCATAAAGTCATTACCTTTGAGTTGCAACAAATAACCAGGCTTTAACGAAAAAAATGAACTACATAGAAGTATTTTCTAAAATTTACTATGAATTAGAAGTATCAAACGATCCCGGCAAAGTCGCTTCCTATATTCCGGAACTACGTGATGTTAATCCTGATAAGTTTGGTGTCCACCTTACTACAATTGATGATGATCATTATGAATTTGGTGACTCAGATGAGAAGTTTTCAATTCAAAGTATTGCTAAAGTTTTAGCGTTGGTGCTGGCTTATAAGCTCGAAGGTGAAAAACTGTGGAAAAGAGTTGGTGTGGAGCCATCCGGAACAGCCTTTAATTCACTTGTTCAGTTGGAATACGACCTGGGCATACCTCGCAACCCGCTCATCAATGCCGGTGCTTTGGTTATTTGCGATATTCTTGTTAGTAAGTTTGAAAATCCCAAACAGGAATTTATCCAATTTGTTAGAAAGGTATCCGATAATCCCGACATTGATTATTGTTCAAGAATTGCCAATTCAGAGAAATTAGCCGGCTACAGAAATGCAGCTTTGATCAATCTTATTAAATCGTTTGGCAATATTAAAAATGACATCGACGTTGTGCTGGATTTTTACTTTAATCTTTGCTCAATAGAAATGTCCTGTAAAGAGCTTTCCCGGACGTTTCTATTTCTTGCAGCTTATGGCGTTTGCCCTTACACAAACGAAGTGATTATAAGTGTTAGTAAATCAAAGCGGGTGAATGCGATCATGCAATTGTGCGGATTTTATGACGAGGCCGGAGAGTTTTCATTTAAGGTAGGCTTACCGGGTAAGAGCGGAGTAGGAGGTGGAATAGTTGCGATTCATCCGAATAAATATTGCATTGCTGTCTGGAGTCCCCGGCTCAATAAAAAAGGGAACTCTAATATGGGGATGAAGTTTCTGGAGTTGTTTACAACCGAAACGCAGGCTTCCATATTCTAAAATAATCAAAGCCCAATATTCATCTATCCATCATTTCATTCAATCCTGGTTTCATTGCGACAATAAATTTCTGATAGGAATCAATCCATTTGCCGGAAATCATTTCGGGAGTAAGCATAAACAAATTGTCAACTTTAACAATATTTGGTCCAAGTAAATTCGATATTTCCGGAGGCATATACCCAAGGTAAACGGAAGGGATCAAAATAGGCAGATGATATTCTTCGGCCAATTTAAAATAGATTTTTATCAGTTCGTGATTTGCCAACAGACTACCCATGTGATTGTCGAGGTGAGTGGGTTGGATTCCCATTGCAATTGCTCTTTCAATCTGTGCCTTAAGTTCAATTTCAACTTCTGCTGGTTTAGCTGTTTTCCCAACTTCTTCATTTGTAGCATACATTAAACCGACATTGTTTAGCACAGATGGAATCTTGTCGGGACCTGAAATCCCGCTCCATTTGTAGAATTTCCATTCGGATGTGAGTGTGAGATGTATGCCAATATCATGGCCAGGATGGTTTTTGGCATACTCTGCCATCTCCGAAATCCATGGGCAGGTGACCATGACGCTCCCCGAAGTGATACTTTTACTTTCGAATGCTTTGATTGCAGCCACATTTGTCGAATGCGAGAGTCCAAGATCGTCAGCATGGATGATAAGAAGTTTGGAATTTTTGGGATGGCCAAGTTTTTCAGCCAGATTCTTGCTTTCCTGAGTATAACCAGCAATAGTGCAGGCAAATAATGCAACAATTAGAAGTGAAAATATTGAGGCTTTCATTTCAATAATATTTAAGTTGGTATCAAAGATACAATTAATGGATATTAAAATAACAGAGGAAATGATGACAGATGAGAATGTAATTTGGTAATGGAATGATGCAGGGGAAATTTGTATTGAGAATTCATTACATGAAAAAACCCACTTCCCATTTTGGTAAGTTGTTGCAATAATTATATCTTTGTGTCATGAGAATAATTGCATTTAGAACGTTAAGAGAATTTTGGGAGAGACCTGAATATGCAGATTCAGAATCCTCATTGAGCTCATGGTATCATGATGCAAAAAATTCTGAATGGAAGAACTCAAATGAACTTAAACAGCAATATAAAAATGCGAGCATTGTTGGAGAGGGAAGAGTCGTTTTTAATATAAAAGGGAATAAATATTGGCTTGTGGTTTCAATCGATTTTGAATTTCAGGTAATTTTTATCCGATTTGTAGGGACTCATCAGCAATATGATAAAATTGATGCTAAAAAGATTTAATTATGGAAATACGACCAATAAAAACAGAACAAGATTATCAGGAATCAATTCATAGGATCGAAGAGCTATGGGGTTCAAAGAGAGATACACCCGAAGGTGATGAACTTGATTTACTTTGCACATTGGTTGAATCATACGAAATGGCTCATTATCCAATTGCGCCGCCCGATCCCATTGATGCAATTCTGTTTAGGATGGAACAGATGGGAATGACAAAAACAGATATGGCAAAGTATCTGGGAAGCCAAAGCCGGGTAAGTGAAGTGCTAAGTCGTAAAAGAAAATTGACGCTTAAAATGGTAAAGTCTTTATATAAAGGGTTAAAAATACCTGCGGAGATATTATTGGCTTGATTAATTTAGCTTTCGAATTGGAACTTAATATATGCATCATCCCCTCGTAAAAACCGGTCTTCCCTTTTCCGATAGTCTCCTGTTAAAACAATAACCATCGCTATCGAATGCCTGTAACTGCTCTTCCGAATCAATTCCGTTTTGCAGAATAAAACGGGTCATCCTACCACGGGCTTTCTTGGCGAAAAAGGAGACCATCTTGTAGGTACCTTCTTTCGCTTCCCGGAACTCAGGCGTAACAATTTCGGCTTTTAACTTCTTTGAATCAACAGACTTGAAATACTCAACGGAAGCAAGGTTAATCAGCAAATTTGATCCGCTAATATCAAGATCTTCCCGAATTTTGACGGTAATTTTCTTCTGCCAGAATTGATAGAGGTTGTTGGTTTTGCCTACTTTCAACGGAATCCCCATTTCCAAACGGTATGGTCTGATCAGATCAAGTGGCCGAAGTACACCATACAATCCCGAAAGAATCCTAAGCTGTTCCTGAGCCGCTCCGATATTGGCAGATAAAAGCGAATCTGCATCAAGACCCGTGTAAACATCTCCCCGAAATGCGTAAAGTGCCTGACGAGCCGTTTCGGGGGTGAATTCCGGTCGCCATAAAAAGTATCGCTCCTGGTTGAGTTGTGCAAGTTTAGGACTGATTCCCATCAAATCCATTAATTGATCAACACTTAGTTTCCGGAGAGGTTTGATCAGGACGGAAGCTTCCTTTACAAATTCGGGTTGTGTATGCGACTGATTGGTAATTGGTTTTTCGAAGTCGAGTGTTTTGGAAGGAGAAATGACAATAAGCATTGTTGCGTTTTTTAATGAATAACAGATGCCAAACAGTAAAGGTTTACTGAAATAAAAACAGAAAGCCCCCGAAACCGGAGGCCTAACTGTTTTTACGAATATTCCGAATTCTCTTTATTTGATCTTTTCGATCCAGATATTGCGGAACTGAATTTTAGATCCTTCGGCCTGAAGCCCGATTCCACCTTTTGATTCGCTGCAATTGGTGGCGTAGTTTTGAAGAACGCCATTGACTTTTACCTCGACAGTATTTCCTTTGCAAACAATATCAAAGCTATTCCATTCGCCGGCTTTGTTCTCGTTCGAAGGTTTCATTTTAGGGGCAATTGGCTTCACTTTTTCTGTCGAAATATAGACTGTGTCTCTGACCGTTGCTTTTAGGTCGACATCCTGTATAATAAAATCTCCGGCAAAGAGGTGTTTTAACTGAACCTGGTAATGCCTTGGCCAAATTTTGTCAGGACCAACAGTATGAATAAATACGCCGCTGTTGGTGGGCTTTTCCGGATAACGCCATTCAACATGCAGACGATAGTTCGCATATTCTTTTTTGGTCCGGAGATAGCCGGTTGGTACTCCGGGTGTTTCTATCACACCATCCTTTACATAGAAGAAAGATGCAGGTTTGATCGTAGCGTCCGATACAAAGATGGTCCAGCCTTTGAGGTCTTTGCCGTTAAACAATTGCTCCTTTTTCTGGGAAAAACCTGTAAGGGAAATAGCGACTAATAAAACTAAAAGTAATGTCTTCATTGTTTTGAATATGTTTTTTAATTAAAGAATGAGACTCCGGTATTAAGCAACGTTAATTTTTATCTCTTGACCGTATTTAATAATCTCATTTACAATCGGATTTGACAATTCAAATTCACTTTCCCTAAAGGGGTGTGGTTCAATCCGGCTATCAATTTTTCTTCGTAATCTCATTAATTCAAGCTGCATATCCATCAGATTGCTATAATCTTTGAAAACAATTGCAATATCAATATCGCTATCTTCATTGAAATTACCCTTTGCATATGAACCAAAAAGAATAATGTTGATATAATTGAATTTCGATTTTACAGCTCTTGCATACCTTTGGGCAATATTTATAGCATCTGTTTTATCCATAATCTTAAAATTTGAATTTTTTCAATCCATTCTTTAGTGAAATCAACGGTACATAAAGAGTGAAACTCCCTTTTGTAATCATCGTATCTTGCATTTAGATTAAATGAAGTTATCTTATCAAGCCAGTCAGCATATTCATCTGTTAATTCGAGCTCATTGAGTTCTGCTAATCTGTATAAATTATGAGTAAAAGGGGCATGCTTCTTATTTATTCTGACAAAATATGCTTTTAGCAATTTCTCAGTCGAAATATGTCCTAAAAACAAAGACCAACTGTATGATTTTGAATCATACAAACTAAGCATTGTTTTAAAATCATCTTCTGACGTATGAATCCAATGTTCAACTATTTTATCAACGTCAAAATTTGAATTATCCTCGTTCATAGATCAATAAATTTATCCAAATATACTGTTTTTTACTAAATGTTGACGAAAGGATAAGCTAACAGTCAGTCGCCCTTCGCAATCCTCATATCGCTGTGCTTTTCCCTTCCCGATCATAACGTCATTAATAGAAATGGCTTCCCTGACAGGAAACCATTTCTTTTTTATATTGAATGATTGCGACTTAATAACCCCATTTTTTCATCACTTCAAGGTTTTCCTTCATGCATTCGAGTGGGGTTCCGGTTTGGTAAGACTCCTGTTCGATGATAAACACAGTGGTGCCACCTATTTTCCGGCCCAAGTCGATGGCCTCTTTGGCAGGAATGATCCCTTTTCCCAAAATGGCACTCTCGTATTTCTCCGGCGTATTCACAGCTATCTCATCTTTAACATGCAGCATTTCGAATCTTCCGGGATATTGACCCAAAATATCAAGTGCTTTGGCTCCTGCAATGTACATATTACCAATATCCAACTGCATGATAACAAGTTTAGGATCCATATTCTTCATCATGATATCGAACACTTTGATGTCATTCAGTTTTTCGCTGAATTCAAAAGAGTGGTTGTGGTAGCCAAATTTCATCCCCATTTTTTGACAGAGTTCACCGCATTTGTTGAACACTTCCATGTAACGCAGCATGTCGTCGTAGGTTTTACGCATGCTTTCGTCCATCCACGGACTGATCACATACTTTTGACCCATGTAACCGGCATCTTCAATGGTATATTTCCATGAATCAGAAAATTCTTTCTTCTCAGTATTCCAGTGATTCTTACCCATTACGGTATGACCGCTTGGCATTTTCAATCCCAGATCATCCAGAATCTTTTTAAACTCAGCCGCTGTATAGCCATAGAACTTGCGGTCGATATAGTTGGCATGTTCAACATTCCTATATCCCATTTTGGCCAGCTGGGTCAGCGTCCCTATTGGATCTTTTTTCATATCATCCCGAACCGAATAGAGTTGAAGGCCCAGAATTTCGTTAGGTTTAGGCGCTGCAAACGAAGTTTTCGACAAAAGAGCTGTTCCGGCAAGCAGAACAGCACTGTTTTTAAGAAATGTCCGACGCGATGTTGTCATAATTCTAAGGTATTGATATTTTGTTAATAATTAAAATGATATGCGATTAATACCAACAAATATATGGTTTACTTCGGCAAAAACAAATGGCTGATTGGGGAATAGTTGGATTTTAAACGTATTTTTGAATTTAAAGAAAAACCCGCATGAGATCACTTACTATACTTCTTATTTCTCTTTTTGTAACACAGCTTCTTTGCGCACAGGACCGGATAACCGGCCGTGCATTCGCCACGCGATCGGAAGTGATTGCACAACATGGAATGGCCTGTACAAGCCAGCCTTTGGCGACCCAAACGGCCATCGACGTATTAAAAGCCGGAGGCAGTGCCATTGATGCTGCAATCGCGGCCGATGCAGTGCTGGGTCTGATGGAACCAACCGGTTCCGGTATGGGTGGTGACCTGTTTGCAATCGTTTGGGATGCACAAACCAGGAAATTATACGGATTGAACGCGAGTGGCCGGTCGCCGAAGTCTTTAACGCGGGAAATACTGTTGAGCAAGGGAATCAAATCGATCCCTTCACTGGGACCGCTTCCTGTTTCGGTTCCGGGATGTGTGGATGGCTGGTTTGAACTGCACAAAAAGTTTGGCAAACTGCCGATGAAACAAATTCTGTCGGGAGCCATCAACTATGCCCGCGACGGATTTCCGGTTAGTGAGGTGATCGCCTATTATATGGCCTCAAATTCAAGATCTCTTCAGCAATTCCCAAACTTTAAAGAGACCTATATGCCTGATGGCAAATCTCCAAAGAAAGGGGAGATTTTTAAGAACCCCTATCTCGCAAATACACTTCAAAAACTTGCAGATGGCGGAAGAGATGCATTTTACAAAGGTGATATTGCCAAAACGATCGATGCCTATATGAAAAGAAATGGCGGGTACCTTTCTTATGAAGACATGGCCGCTCATCATTCAGAATGGGTTGAACCCGTCTCCTCCAATTACCGTGGTTATGATGTATGGGAACTCCCGCCGAATAGTCAGGGTATTGCCGCGTTGCAAATGTTGAACATCATGGAAGGCTACGATGTGAAATCGATGGGATTCGGAAGCGCTGAATATATCCACCTTTTTGTTGAGGCGAAGAAACTGGCATTCGAAGACAGGGCGAAGTTCTATGCAGATCCTGCATTTAATCAGCTTCCGGTAAAGCAACTGATCTCTAAACCATACGCTGATGAACGAAGAAAGCTGATTGACATGAACCGTTCATCAAAAAGGCAACTGCCCGGAAACCCTGAACATGGAAATACAATTTACCTCACCGTCGCCGATGAGGCTGGCAATATGATCTCTTTAATTCAGAGCAACTATCGCGGAATGGGAAGTGGTATGACGCCTGATAAGCTGGGGTTCGTTCTTCAGGATCGCGGTGAGATGTTTACGCTGGAAGAGAACCATGTGAATACATACGAACCTGGCAAACGTCCATTTCAGACCATCATTCCCGCATTTATTACGAAAGACGGTCAGCCCTGGGTGAGTTTCGGCGTGATGGGTGGTGCCATGCAGCCACAGGGACATGTGCAGATTGTGGTGAACCTGATTGATTTTGGAATGAGTTTACAGGAGGCAGGTGATGCCCCAAGAATTCAACATTTCGGGTCATCGGAACCCACAGGTGAAAAGATGATGGATACCGGAATTGTTTGTCTCGAAAGCGGAATCAGCTACGAAACCATCAGGGCCTTGATGCAGAAAGGTCATACCATTCAGTATGATCTTGGCGGGTACGGCGGATACCAGGCCATTATGTACGATGCGAAGAACAAAGTTTACTACGGTGCCTCCGAATCGAGAAAAGACGGACAGGCATCCGGATATTAACAAAACTAAATAGGCTAAATTATGAAATTAAGTATTTGCAAATCAGTTGGAACTTTTTTCCTGAACACGATCTTTCTTTTTTCCGGATTCATCCTCTCATCCCTGGTGATGGCCTGTTCGGTTCCAACGTTTGATCCAGCCGTTCGTTCACAACTTTTCGACGCGGACTGGAAATTCAATCTGGGAGATATTCCGGGATCAGCGACACCCGGTTTCGATGATTCGCAATGGCGAGCGCTCGATCTTCCGCACGACTGGAGCATCGAAGACCGGGCACCCAAAGACAGCGTGCTGCAGATCGGTCCGTTTTCATCCGAAAGCCAGGGGGGAGGTGCAACAGGACATGTGATGGGTGGAATCGGCTGGTACAGGAAATCGTTTACGCTAGGGTTAGATTCAAAAGATAAAAGGATTTCCATCCTTTTTGATGGCGTGTATATGGAAAGCGATGTGTGGATCAATGGAAAACATGCCGGTTTTCATCCGTACGGATATACCCCGTTTAGTTACGATATCACCCCGTTTTTGAATCCTGCAGGTCAGGAAAACCTGATTGCCGTGAAGGTGATGAATCAGGGTAAGAACAGCAGATGGTACAGCGGTTCGGGTATTTATCGCCATGTTGAGCTAATCACAACTAATCAGGTACATATTTCGCAATGGGGAAATTTTGTAACAACACCTGAAGTTTCGAAGGAGAAGGCTACTGTAAAAATGGAGTCAGCCATTGAAAACAATTCGGGGAAAGACCAACAGGTGAATGTGGTGACCACACTTCTGAATCCCAAAGGTGAAACGGTGGCTACAGATGAAAAACTCGAACGGATTGTTTCGGGTGAGAAGAAAATTGTAACGCAGAATCTCTCCGTGGCAATGCCCCTGTTGTGGTCGCCTGTGTCTCCTTCGCTCTACAACGCTGTGGTTACGGTAAAATTCCGCGATGCCACGTTCGATCAGATGACAACTACGTTCGGAATCAGGTCCATCAGTTTTGATGCAAAGAGGGGATTTCTTCTGAATGGTGAAAACATGGAGCTCAAAGGTGGTTGCATGCACCATGATAATGGAATACTGGGTGCTGCTACGATCGACAGGGCTGAAGAACGCCGCGTGGAACTGATGAAAAAATTTGGTTACAATGCAATCCGTACCAGCCACAATCCTCCATCGCGCCAGTTCCTGGAGGCTTGCGATCGTCTGGGCGTATTTGTAATTGACGAAGCATTCGATAAGTGGGAGAAACCCAAGAATCCGCAGGATTACCACCTGTTTTTCAAAGAGTGGCATGCCAAAGATCTGGCGTCGATGATCCTTCGCGACCGGAACCATCCCTCTGTCATCATGTGGAGCATTGGAAATGAAATCCCCGAAAGGGCCGATCCGTCAGGACTTGAAATCAGGTCACGTCTTGTAGCGACTGTGAAGGAACTCGATGCAACACGTCCTGTTACAGAAGCCATTTGTGGCTTCTGGGATCAGAAAGGGCGGGATTGGAAAGATACGGCGCCTTCATTTGCGGGTCTCGATATCGGGGGATACAACTACCAGTGGAAAATGTATGAAAGTGATCATGAGCTTTATCCCGAAAGAGTAATGGCAGGAACAGAATCGTTGCCGAAAGAGGCCTTCGAGAACTGGCAGAAGGTGAAGGATGAGCCATATGTGATCGGCGATTTTTTATGGACGGCCTTCGATTACCTGGGTGAGTCGGCCATTGGTCATACCGTAACGGGCCCGGTGGAGTCAAAAGCATTTACGTTGCCATGGCCATGGTTCAATGCATATTGCGGCGATATTGATATTTGCGGATTTAAGAAAGATCAGTCGTACTACCGTGATGTTGTTTGGGGAATCAGCGATCTGGAGATGGCGGTTCATACCCCGATCCCAGCCGGTGAGATTGAAACCGTTAGCATGTGGGGTTGGCCCGACGAACGTCAGTCGTGGAATTGGAAAGGAGCGGAAGGCAAAAAAATGTCGGTCTCGGTTTATTCAAACTACCCGGCTGTGCGACTGGAATTGAACGGAAAGGAGATCGGTACAAAAGCTGTTTCCGCTGAGACTAAATTAACAGCAACTTTCGAAGTTCCTTATGAGGCTGGTGAATTGAAAGCAGTTGGCTTGAAAGATACGATCGTGATCGGCTCAAAAACATTAAAGACAACGGGTGCTGCTACGAAAATACGGTTAACACCTGACCGGGCAACGATTAATGCGAACCGGAACGATCTATCTTATGTGATGGTTGAGCTGACGGACGATGCCGGAAACCTGGTTCCCGACGGAGATCTACCCTTAACTTTTGCAATTTGGGGAGCCGGAGAAGCGGCTGCAATTGGTAGTGCCAATCCGTCGGATATGCGAAGCTTTAAGTCACCGGTCTGTACTACTTTTCGTGGCCGGGGCCTTGTCATCGTTCGTCCGACAGGAAAAACAGGAGAGATAACGCTTACCGCGAAAGCTTCCGGATTAGGAATTGAAACGACGAGAATAGTTGTAAAATAGCATAGTACTGTTATCAATGAATTCAAGAGAACGTGTATTAATAGCCTTCAAACGGTTGCCTGGCGAACCCGACAGGGTTCCTGTTCAGTTTGATCTGTGCCGGAGTCTTGCTGATCATTTTGGAAGGGAGTTGAATATTCCCGTGCATTATACCGAAAATCCTTACGAGGATGTCACTTATCGCATCAGCGCCAACGAACTTCGGGTTGCAATGGGAAGCGATGTTGTGATAACGGGTGCTTCTGTTTCGGATGATTACAAAGTTGAGAAAGATGCTGACGGCACCTGGCTGAATGAATACGGGATGAGGATGCGTCAGGGCGATATTTATGTCGAGGTCGTTGACTATCCGCTGGCTCGGGCTGAGACCAAGGCTGATATTGATGCTTACCGGTTTCCCGATCCGGATGCTCCCGGTCGTTTCAGGGATGCTGCGGCACTTGTGAAGAAATACAAAAATGATTACCTGATCATCGGCGACATTGAAGTCACCGTTTTCTCGCTGGCGCATCAGCTGGCAGGGATGGAAAAACTACTGATCGATATGATGATGGAAACGGAATACGTCGTTCCGTTGTTTGAGGCCTGCGCCGAATACCAGACACAAATCGGGTTGAGGCTCATCGAAAAAGGGGTGGATGCCCTCTGGTTTGGCGACGATTTCGGAACGCAGGTCAGCCTGCTGATCCCCCCGGAAACATTCAGGGATCAGTTGAAACCGGTTTACAAGCGGATGATAGATCGTTTTAAAGCGGCAAAGCCTGATATCATCTCCATTTTACATTGCGACGGAGCAGTTGCTGATTTGCTTGACGATATCAGTGAGATTGGATTTGAGGTATTTAATCCGGTTCAGCCCGGTGTCCCGGGGCATTTGCCGCAGGATATGAAAACCAATTTTGGTGATCAGTTCGCCTTCTGGGGTGCCATCGACCAGCAGGATTTACTTCCGAACGGAACAGATGCTGAACTCGAAAACGACATTACCGAAAAGATCACCATCCTGGGAAATGGAGGTGGCTATATGGTTTCTCCTGCACACATTATTCAGAGCGATGTTTCACCCGAACGGGTAAAGTTGTTTATTGAGTTGTGTAAAAAGCACGGTTTGGGGTAGAGTAACATTTAAAATTCTTTCTATTTGCCTCATCAGTCTTCCGCTGTGATGGTGGCCTTACTTGCTTTACATGCCAGTACCAAATCATCGGGCGCCAGTTTGATCTGCATCCCTCTTACGCCGGCGCTAATATAGATAAAAGGCTGATCAAATGCTGAATTGTCGATGTACACAGGAAAGTTTTTCTTCATTCCAAGAGGAGAACAGCCGCCCCTGATGTAGCCTGTTAATGGTTCGAGATCTTTCATCGGAATCATCGCCACCTTTTTATTGGAGCTGGCTAAAGCTGCTTTCTTTAGGTCGATCTCATCGCCTCCCGGTACAATGCACACAAAATGGCCGGTTTTATCACCCTCTAAAACAAGCGTTTTGAAAACCTTCTCGATGGGAACACCTGCGGTTGCAGCCAGGTGAACTGCGCTTAAGTCCGCTTCGTCGACCTCGTATTCAACTAATTCGTAACTGATTTTAAGCCGGTCAAGAATTCGGGCTGCGTTCGTCTTCTTCATGGTCTCTTAATCTTTGAAAGTTCTCATTAATGGCTGCCTCATATTTGACAAGATTGGATGCTTTTTTAATCCGCTTGAAAGTTTTGTGCTGATCGGGGAAAGCGAAACTAAAGTAGCTCCAGAATTTTTCCATTCGCATCAGGATATGGCTGCTTCCATTCAGAAAATTCGAATATTGGAGGAATATTTCATTGTGAAAATTCCGCATGACGATCGCACGTGCTTCAACATCAGGTAAACAACCACCATTAAGTAGAAGCGGAAGGAAGGGATTTTTCAGAATGCCACGGCCAATCATCCAGGTTGTGATATCGCCAAATAAGATGTTGAGGCGATTGAGATTTTCGGATGACTCAATATCTCCATTGTAAACGAGCGAGTGGTTCAGCTTTTTATGCGCTTCGGCAAAGACATTTTCATCGGCCTCTCCGCGGTAAAGTTGTTTGCCAAACCGCGGATGAAGAATGATTTCGCTCAGCGGAAACTCATTCAGCACCTCAATGATCTGAAAGATTTCGTCGTGCGATTGTAACCCAGTCCGCATCTTTACCGAAATCCTGCAACTAACCTGGGGCAATGACGCCTCAAGGATCGCCTTTATCCGGTCAGGATGCGGAAGTAATCCCGAGCCAAGTCCTTTATTGGTTACCATAGGGTAGGGGCAGCCGAGGTTCCAGTTGACTTCGTCGTATCCTTTATCCTGCAATAGCCGGGCAAGAAAGATAAAATCTGCCGAATTGCCGGCAAGTATTTGCGGTACAAGGGGGTATTCCTGGTTGTTCTCCGATTTTATATCACGAAGGTGCGAAGTTTTAACCGTCCCGTCGTTTTGACGCACAATATAGGGCGCAAAGTATTTATCCACACCCCCGAAAAATTTCGCGTGAGCACTTCGGTAGATGTAATCGGTCGACTCCTGAAGCGGAGCAAAGTAGATTTTGAAGTCTGATTCTTTCTGCATATTTGCAAAAATAGTGAACTCCGGCCATTTAATCTAAAACTTATCGCGAACCACTTCTTTTTCGATGACAAGTATCATCCCTTTATTATTTATCTTTGCAGCGCCGAAAAGTATGTTTTATGTTTGTTTTTGATTTGGTCGAAAAAGAAATTTCTGAAGCACTTGTTGCTAATGCAACTGTACAGACTGGTCAGCAGACCGTCCGGAAAGCAGCACCGCAAAAACAGACAGCCGTGAAGGCAAAAAGCGTGGTTCCCAGTTCGACAAAAACGATCACTAAAGGCAAACCAATTAATGATCAGCCCAAAAAAGAATTTTTTCAAAAAAAATTATATACCGAGGAACCTGTTGTATACGATGCTTCGTTGAACATTTATACGGGTAATCCCGGATTATACATTACGGCAGGTGATACTTTAAATTTTGGGAATGTTACAACGCTGTCAGATTCAGCTTTTCTGCAGGCCAGACATGCAGTTATCCCCAAATCTACCAAACCATATGGATTTGCAGGGAAAGAGCTGATTGTTCCGAATCAGGATTGGGTTTTAGGGATTATCCTGATCTTCTGGATGATATTTGGTTCGGTAAGGGTCGGGTTTCTTAAATACCTTGGTCAGCTCTTTGTTAGCCTTGTTAACTTCAGTGCTGCGACCCGATTATTCCAGCAACGAGGCTACAAAACGATGTACGGCTCTGTAAGACTTGACTTTATTTTTCATTTAATTCTTCCGCTTTCAGTATATCAGATTGCCACTTTCTTCAAAATGGATATACCGGGGTACCCTTCTATCCTATTTTTCTTAGTATTATTATTGGTTATTAACGGATATTTATTTACGAAAATATTACTTTATCAATTGGCAGGATCAATCTTAATGCTGAAAGAGCAAACGGAGGAATCGGTATTTAATATTCGGTTGTATTATAAAGCCTTAGGACTCATTTTACTTCCAATTGTTACTGTTCATGCAGTCATTACAGAAACCAACTTTATCACGATTTGGGTAATGGCAGGTCTCATTATTATTATGTATATTGCTAATGTGATCAGAACTATTTATCTCGGAATTCGCAAAGACATATCAATTTTCTATTTGATTTTGTACCTTTGTACCCTTGAAATTCTACCATTGCTTTTGGTTTTTAAACTCATAAGTAGATAAAAGAGGAGTTTAGAAAAGTATTAAATGTTTAAAAGTTAATAAGTTGAAAATCAGAAAAATATTAGTATCGCAACCAGAGCCAAGTGCAGGGAGTTCACCATATAATGATTTGGCGGTCAAATACAACCTGAAAATTGATTTTCGTCAGTTCATTCAGGTTGAGGGTGTTCCGGCAAAGGATTTTCGTAAGGACAGGATCCAGATTCTGGAGCATACTGCCATTATTTTTACCAGCAGAACTGCCATTGATCATTTTTTTAGAATCGCCGGTGAATTACGTTTAACGATTCCTGATGCAATGAAGTACTTCTGTATTTCGGAAGCCACCGCTTTTTATCTACAAAAATACATCGTTTACAGGAAGCGGAAAATATTCTATGCGAATGGTAAATTCACCGATCTTATTGATGTTCTGCTGAAACACAAGGAAGAAAAATTTTTGATTCCATTGTCTGACATTCACAAGGATGAAATTCCGGTTTTATTGGAGAAGGCTAAATTACCAGTTACGCAGGCAATTATGTACAGGACTGTTAGCAGTGATTTGTCCGATTTAAAAGATGTAAATTACGATATGCTGGTCTTTTTTAGTCCGAGCGGTATCAAATCTTTGATACATAATTTCCCTGGTTTTGAGCAAAAAGATACAAAGATTGCAACTTTTGGGCCCGTGACAGCACAGGCTGTGAGGGATGCAGGTTTAAGGCTTGATGTGGTAGCCCCAGTGCCTGAGGCCCCTTCGATGCCGGCAGCCCTCGAACGGTTTATCTCGGAATTCAATAAAAATAATAAATAGAAGAAATTTATATTTTCATCTTAAAGGGGAAAGCAATTTCCCCTTTTTTTTGTATTTTCAGCATATGACAGCTTATACATTTCGAAAGGAGGAAAAATTATGCAGCCAGAAAATCATTGGTGATATCTTTCTGTCGGGCACTTCTTTTCTGTGTTATCCGCTGAAAGTTGTCTGGAAATGCGAAGAATTGACTACATCATTTCCTGCTCAGGTTGTGTTTAGTGTTCCAAAACGGCTTTTCAAAAGGGCACACGACCGTAATTTACTCAAGCGGCAATTACGCGAGGTTTACCGTTATCAGAAACATGAATTGTATCAGTCGCTTGAATTGAATGAGCGGAAAATTGCGGTGATGATCGTTTATATTGCCAAGGAAAAACTCGAATTTACCCAGATAGAAGTTGCAATGACGAAAGTGATTGCGAAGTTGAAAAAAAAGATGGAGCCACTGCCAAAGATTTAATGTGTCAATTCGGCAATTAGTGGATTTGACAATTTGAAAATAAGTGGAATAAGAATGATTTTGCCCGGATTTCTTCTTCAGCATCCCGACATCCCTGTATAACTTGACCTCTTATCCGTCAAAATTTATACTTAAATTAAAAGGAGATCATTAACGACCTCCTTTCCCTCTTCAATTTTCTTTTATATCTTACAAATCGCTGTCCATTATTTCGGTCTGCTGACGAACCGAATCTTCGTGGATCAACTGGAAAATTATTTTAATAAATGTTTCGTCCAGATTAAGTTTATGAGCAGTCGCGATACGGTCCTCCAATAGCTGTGTCCAACGGTTGATCTGGAGAGCTGTCACCTTGTTTTGCTTTTTATAGTTAGCAATTTGTTTAACAATCTCCATACGCGAAGCAAGTATCTCGATGATTTCATGGTCAATGCCATCGATTCTCGAACGAAGTGTGTCGAGCATATTTTCGAATATCGGGTCGTTCGAACTCGAATATCTTATGACGAGTTTATCGAGGATTTTGCCTAATTCGGCAGGCGTTACTTGTTGGTCTTTGTCGCTCAAGGCGCAGGAAGGGTCGATGTGCGATTCAAGCATTAAGCCATCGAGACCAAGGTCAAAGGCTTTTTGCGAAATCTCGAACAGGTATTCGCGTTTTCCCGAGATGTGACTTGGATCGCAAATAATTGGCAGATTAGGCATTAATTGCCTGAGTTCGATCACTGTTTTCCAGTTCGGATAATTGCGGTATTTCGATTCGCCAAAAGGGGTGAAACCACGATGAATCGCAACAAGGTTTTTTAATCCGGCCTGGCTAAGTCTTTCCAAAGCGCCAATCCATAATTGCACATCAGGATTTACAGGATTCTTCACCATGATAATTTGGTC
>JAAFHB010000483.1 GCA_010906965.1 Mariniphaga sp.
CACCACGCCACATAAGTGCAATACCACCATTATTCAATGTCCATTTATATTCTTTAGCTGCTTCTGCCATTAAGTCATAACCCTGTGCATAAGAGATAATCTTTGCACCAAGAAGCGCATCTTTCAAATCGCTGAGAAATTGAACTTTATCTCCTTTGAAAAGCTTATCCGGACCGCTTAGAAATTTTGATGCTTTCACACGAAGGTCTTTTTGAGCTGAAAGACATCTTGCAAAAACAGATTCACCAATCAGGGTAAGCGGAATTCCAAGGTCGAGTGCTGATACCGCAGTCCATTTTCCGGTGCCTTTCTGTCCTGCAGTATCAAGGATTTTTTCGACAATTGCTTCCCCGTTCTCATCGCGGAAACCTAAAATATCACGTGTGATCTCAATCAGATAGCTGTCCAGATCGCCTTTGTTCCATTCCTTAAACACGTCATGCATCTCGTCAGCATTCATACCTAACAGGTCTTTCATCATTTGGTAGGCTTCGCAGATAATCTGCATATCGCCATATTCAATGCCATTGTGAACCATTTTCACGAAGTGGCCGGCACCGTTTTCACCTACCCAGTCGCAGCAAGGTTCACCATCGACCTTAGCAGCAACAGCCTGGAAGATTTCTTTAACGGCTGGCCAAGCCGCAGGTGATCCGCCTGGCATCATCGAAGGCCCTAATAAGGCGCCTTCTTCACCACCTGAAACGCCTGTTCCGATGTACAATAAGCCTTTGCTCTCAACGTATTTAGCACGACGGATCGTATCCGGAAAATGCGAATTGCCACCATCAATAATGATATCGCCGGCTTCAAGATGAGGAATGATCTGGTCAATGAAATCATCAACTGGAGCACCTGCCTTTACCAGCATCATTACTTTACGCGGGCGTTCGAGGTTGGCGCAAAGATCTGCAATCGAATGGCATCCGATGAAATTCTTACCTGCGCCACGTCCGGCGATAAATTTGTCTACTTTGTCGACAGTACGGTTAAAAACTGCGACGGTAAATCCTTTGCTTTCCATATTCAACACAAGGTTTTCGCCCATTACGGCAAGGCCTATAAGCCCAATGTCTGCTTTTTTCATGATTTTCTAATTTTGTCTGTTGTATTAATTTATTTCTAATTATCTCTAACTATTTCTTTTGTTTCAATTTATAGTTTGAATCCCAGTTTTTTAAGTTTGCTGATCGTTTTAATATTATTGATCTTACAAAGAATATTAAATGTCGGGAACTCACGTCTCGCGGGATAATCGCCCCGCTGTTTTTCGAATGTTCCGACCGAAGACCGGAGTCGCTGGTCATCTTTGCGGATATCGTAGGTTGCAAAAATAGCTTCGGCAAGAACCTGTTGTGTTGTTTTCCCGGTTCCGTCAAGGAATATTTCGGTAGATTCCGGAAGTTCAATCCCGGTACATTTCCAGTTGTTGATGCCCAGGTTGAAGAACTTGCTTAAAGCCCTTACGCTCATGCTCGTTCCGTTGGCTTTTCCATCTTTTGAATAGCCTGCAATATGAGGTGTTACCAAATCGGCAAGTGCAAGCAATTCGAGATCCAAATCGGGTTCGTTCTCCCAGCAATCAATAACGGCTCCCGAAATCTGACCAGATTTGAGTGCCAATTTGAATGATACTGTATCTGTTACTTCGCCACGGCAGGAGTTGATAATGATCGGCTGTTTTTTTACTTTTGAAAAAAATGAAGCATCTGCGAGATGGTAAGTTTTATCAATACCATCCGAATTTAAAGGAACATGCAACGTAATGATGTCCGCTTTTTCGAGAATATCATCCAGTTCAACAAAACCTTTTCCTCCTTCGGCTCTTGATCGTGGCGGATCGTTGAGCAACACCTTCATCCCAAGTATTTCACAAAGCCGGGCCACTTTCGAACCCACATTTCCAACACCTACAATGCCAATAGTTTTCTCAGTAAGGGAAAAATTCTTTTTCTCAGCCAGCGCCATCAATGCTGATGCGATGTATTGTTCAACCGATTTTGAATTGCACCCCGGAGCGTTCGTCCAGGCGATTCCTGATTGCTCACAATAGGCCGTATCAATGTGATCGTAACCAATCGTAGCAGTTGCAATGAATTTTATGGTTGAGCCTGCCAATAAAGCTTCATTGCAGATTGTTCTGGTCCGCGTGATAATTGCGTCCGCATCTCTAACGACCTCTGGAGTTGTCTTATTCCCGGGAAGGTAAATTACTTCTGCAAAAGGTTCAAGTGCCCCTTTGATGTATGGAATTTTATCGTCTATAATGATCTTCATCAA
>JAAFHB010000484.1 GCA_010906965.1 Mariniphaga sp.
ACCGGATGCCGCACAGAACTGGAAAGATGGTTATGATCTTTGTTGCCGGTTTTGCCATGCTACTTTTGTTTTTTGGATTTTTTATCGATTATCCCGAAAAAGTTACTGGCCCTATATCCATTACGGCACGCCAGGCTCCTGTGCGGTTGGTGGCCAATACATCCGGCAAACTGCATCTGTTGAAAGGTAACAACGATTTGCTGAAGGAAAACGAAACGATTGCCTATTTGGACAATCCTGCCCGGCTGGCCGATGTGTTAACAATAGAGAACTACCTTCAAACAAATTGTGCTGACTCGCTTAGCAATCAGCCAGAAATTAAAAATTTGCCAACTAATCTGGTTTTGGGAGAGTTGAGCCAGCCATTCTATACTTTTTTAAATTCACTACAGAAATTGGCGCATTACAAGGACGGGAAGCCTTATGAGAAAAAACTGGCAAGCGCAAAATCACTTTTAAATTCCCAGAAACAACTTACCGCATTTAACCGGAAACAAATGAATACCAATATAGCTTCGTTGAAAATTGTTGGTAAAAACGTACACCGCGACAGTGTGTTATTCCATTCCTCAACAATTGCTGAGGCAGACCTCGAGCGTTCTGCCATAAGTTATCTGGGGAAAGTGGAGAACAATCAGACGATCGAAAAGGAGTTTGCCAATATGCAGTTGCAGGTGAACGACACACGCGGTAAACTGGAAATGCTCGAATTGGAACAACAGGAGGCAGAACAAAAACTGAGAATGGATCTCTATTCGAGCTATAACGAATTGGCAAACAGTATCAAAAAATGGCGGTTAGCCTATACTTTTCCCTCCCCATTTGAAGGGAAACTGGAGTACCTTAATTTCTGGCGTGAGAACGACTTTATTACAGCAGGTACCGCTTTACTTTCAGTGATCCCTTCCGATAACCCATTATTGGGACAGGTTTACCTCCCCTCGCAGGGTGCAGGCAAAGTGACTATTGGGCAGGAAGTAATTATTCGACTCGATAACTATCCTTATATGGAATACGGATCAATTAACGGAAAAGTAAAGATGATATCGGCATTGTCCAACCAGACCGAAGCATTTGCCAAGAAAAACGACATTAGCACTTACATGATTACGATTGACTTACCAGATAAATTGACCACCAATTACGGCACTACACTTGACTTCAACTACGAAATCAAAGGTGTTGCCGATATTTTGACTAAAAAAAGAAAACTAATTCAACGGCTGTTCGATAACCTAAAATATATTGCCAGCAAAAAAACAATTTAACTATTTATTATTTATTTAAATTTTTGTATTATGAAAAAGTTGGAGAAATTGACGTTGAAAGAGTTAGGAATCTCTTATCAGTTATTGGCTGCTGCTGAAGCCAACGGTCTAAAGGGGGGTACAACTCCAGATGAGATGTATGCAGCTGTTGATGCAGGAACGTGGAAAGGAGGAAATGTCGATGGGATGGGCTATGTGGCAGAAGCTGTTACATGTACTTACTATCAGGGAACTGATCAATGGCAATCTACTATTAATGTTCCATCAGGTGGCAATTATCAACCTGACCGCATTGGCGACGCAATTAATAATGCTAATAGGAACCAACCGAGTCAAACAGGAGATGATACAGTGGTGACACCATTTGGAGAATGGTTAACGAGATGGTTACTCGAAAATTTATCTGGCTCTAAATAAACTTGTAAAATAGTATTTAATTAGTCAATTATTCTGAAGAGCCATAATAGTTTATCTTGTGGAATTACTTTTTCCGGGAAGAATTATTGTGACTCTTCAACAACATCGCATTTAATGAACAAAAGTATTTACCCAAATCCAAGGCAAAGTTTGTTGCTTTTAGTTTTATTTTATATTTCTTATGTTGCTTGCTTCCTTTTAATAGGATTTTTGCTTCTAAAATTGGGATCTGTACCACAAAAAAATTTCAAATCAGTTCTTTTTGCCTGGTCTTCAATTTCTCTCATTCCACTGATAATATATTTCAGCAAGAAAAGCGAAATTCCATTGAAATGGGTTGTTAAATTTCCAGGTATAAAGATTATCCTGCTGATGATTATTTTATCGGTTTCTATAAGAATTGTGTCCAGTCCCTTTGCTTATTTTCTGGAATATTTTGATAATATATTCAATGGAAAGCTTAAATACTTTGTTTTTGGAGTTCCTGAATTCAATTTAACCATGGCAATACACGCCATTTCGTCTGTTGTTATTGCACCAATTATAGAAGAGTATTTTTTCAGAAAGCAA
>JAAFHB010000485.1 GCA_010906965.1 Mariniphaga sp.
ACAAGATTCTTTATCGGTCTACCTCGGAATTGCTGCAAAAAACAACCCTACAGTTCTTCAGCGATATTATGAATATGAGGCGGCTTTGCAAAAAGTACCGCAGGTTGGCAGTTTACCTGATCCTGACCTTAGTCTTGGCGTTTTCCTGAGTCCGATGGAACTTCTGGCCGGGAATCAGGTGGCTGATATCCGGTTGATGCAAATGTTCCCATGGTTTGGGGTGCTCAAAAATGCGAAGGATGAAATGAGCCTGATGGCGAAAGCCAAATTCGAGTTGTTCCGCGATGCGAAACTGCAGGTATTCTATGATGTGCAACGTACCTGGTACGAATTGCACAAGGTGAAGCAGAATATCCGCATTTCGGAGAAGAACATTGAGCTGCTTCGTACGATCGAAAGATTAGCGATTGTCCGGTTCAAAGCAGTACCGGCAGGAAATAGTGCGACACCACCTGCCAGCAGAACCGTTTCTCCTTCTTCTTCCCAAAGTTCTTCGTCAGGATCCTCAGGGATGAATACAATGGGCGGAAATACGGGTAACGCCGGTTCTAATCAGTCCGGTTCACCAATGCCAGGGAGCCCCATGGGTTCCTCTTCCGGTAGTTCAGGACTTACTGACGTTTACACGATTCAAATTGAAATAGGTGATCTTCGGAATAATATCGAACTATTAAAGAGTCAGCTAAATACAATTACTGCACAATTTAATAGTTTTCTGAACAGGTCACCGGGTTTTGAAGTTGCAGTTTCTGATACGTTAGTTGCCGTTGATTTTCAGCCATCGTGGTCGGTGCTGACCGACAGTTCGCTCATTAAAAATCCAATGCTGGGGATGCTTCAGTTTGAGCAGCAATCACTCGAAGCGCGCAAACAAATGGTGACACGGATGAGCTATCCGATGGTTGGTTTAGGATTGAATTATTCGCTCATCAATAAAAGTGAAATGTCAACATCACCCATGAACGGAAAGGACATGATCATGCCAATGGTAACGGTTACTTTGCCTATTTACAGGAAGAAATACAAGGCAATGCAAGCCGAAGCTGACTTTTTGAAATCTGCAAACGCTCAGAATTACAAGGCCACTGTTAATTCGCTTCAAACTGAGTATTACCAGGCCATGCAATTGTACCAGGATGCACAGCGCCGGGTAAAACTATATGCTGATCAATATCAGTTAGCTTCGAAATCGCTTGATATCATGTTCAAGAGTTTTGCATCATCCGGTGTTAATCTTACCGATATTTTGCGGGTCAGGCAACAAACCCTCAACTATGAATACCGACAGATAGAGGCTGTTGCAGATTACAATACGGCAATTGCCTGGTTGAAAAAATTAAATTGCATTGAAGTAAATTGAAATAGATGGAAATACAGTTGATATAAATGGATAGAGATGGAAATAATTGAAATGAATAGAAATATATTGTTTATCTCTATTTTGATTTTACCCTATTTCCACTTTATATCCACCCTATTTCAAACTTATATCAATTTTAATTCTGCCTATTTCAAATCATTTCAACCTTATTTCAAATTATTTCTACCCTATTTCTACTTTATTTCAATAATATTTCAATTATATATCGTTAAAAATCAGACATCATGAAGAAACAAAGCATATTTCTCATCTTCACCTTAATTATCGGTATTTTCTTAGGCTGGGTATTTTTTCATTCCTCTCCTGCCAACGAAGAAAAACATGACCACGCAGCAGAAACATCAAAAGCAACGATCTGGACATGTGCAATGCATCCGCAAATACGAATGGATAAACCAGGTAAATGCCCCATTTGTGCAATGGAATTAATTCCGCTTGGCCAAAGTGGTGCAACGACAGATCCAGATGCAATTCATATGACAAAGGAAGCTGCCCAGTTGGCCAATGTCCTTACATCCGTCGTTTCAAAACAAAATCCGGTGAAGGAATTGCGTCTTTATGGCAAAGTACAAGCCGATGAACGACTGTTACAAAGCCAGGTGGCTTATCTTCCGGGTCGGATCGAAAAATTGCTGGTCAACTTTACAGGCGAAGTCGTCCGGAAGGGCCAGACTTTGGCGGTTATTTATTCTCCGGATCTGGTTACTGCCCAACAGGAGTTACTCGAAACCGTAGCCACAAAAGAAGCTCAGCCTGCTCTGTATGAAGCATCGAAAGATAAGCTCCGTCAGTGGAAACTGACAGATAAACAGATTGCAGCCATCGAAACATCCGGTAAAGTAAAAACGGAGTTTGAAGTCTTGGCGAAT
>JAAFHB010000079.1 GCA_010906965.1 Mariniphaga sp.
TTCAATTCCAATATGGTGCGATTAAGGGACACCTAGCGTTACCGTAACAATGTCCTTTGTGGCGTGTTTCAATTCCAATATGGTGCGATTAAGGGTTTATCTGAAAACCAATCTACGACATTCATTTTGGTGTTTCAATTCCAATATGGTGCGATTAAGGGCTTAAAACTCTTATCGAATACACGGTAATTACCGAAGTTTCAATTCCAATATGGTGCGATTAAGGGCAGGAGATTATTAACATGCGATTCCGTAAAGGATGCGTTTCAATTCCAATATGGTGCGATTAAGGGATCCCGATAAAAGTGAGTTACTCATTCCTGGAAATTGTTTCAATTCCAATATGGTGCGATTAAGGGGATTAATAAATCCAAATTAGTGCAATTTAATTTTAACGTTTCAATTCCAATATGGTGCGATTAAGGGCCTTGACCGGGTCGCTGCTGGCAGGGGGTTGGTTCGTTTCAATTCCAATATGGTGCGATTAAGGGGATCTGTTCGAATATCACCAAGGGATTTGCGTCCGCGTTTCAATTCCAATATGGTGCGATTAAGGGTTAATTGCGCCGGCTGTTGTCGGTTATAACGACAGCGTTTCAATTCCAATATGGTGCGATTAAGGGCCGGCTTTACACAATTACTTACCTTATCCCATTCTTCGTTTCAATTCCAATATGGTGCGATTAAGGGTTGGTGTGAAAGGTTGCATAGGACCTGCGAAAAACAAGTTTCAATTCCAATATGGTGCGATTAAGGGCCAATTCCTAAAAAGTTCTCAAGTCCGATTAATCAGTTTCAATTCCAATATGGTGCGATTAAGGGGCTGGTTAGTCTCAGAGATTAAGAGGGCACACCCTGGTTTCAATTCCAATATGGTGCGATTAAGGGCCACTCAATGACGTTGTTTTCTGGCCGTTCGACTGAGTTTCAATTCCAATATGGTGCGATTAAGGGTTATTTGGATTTCAACCACTAAAGTGTCGATATCTGGTTTCAATTCCAATATGGTGCGATTAAGGGCTGCTGTAATTGCAGGGGGTATTTTAACAGATATCTCGTTTCAATTCCAATATGGTGCGATTAAGGGATAGATAGTTACAAATGTAAAATTAATGATTAACGATGTTTCAATTCCAATATGGTGCGATTAAGGGAGGCAACTCCCCTAATTCAGGGAGTTGCTAATATTGGTTTCAATTCCAATATGGTGCGATTAAGGGTTTGAAAATTGCTTAATCATGTAGTATATTAGCGGGTTTCAATTCCAATATGGTGCGATTAAGGGCCTTTCCGTTCGCAATAGCCTAATTTGTCAACAATTGTTTCAATTCCAATATGGTGCGATTAAGGAAACCGGTTGTATCCTGTTTTCCGTGGAATGTTCAGGTTTCAATTCCAATATGGTGCGATTAAGGGTCGAATTTCTTTTCGTTCAGGTAGGCTGTTTTATCGTGTTTCAATTCCAATATGGTGCGATTAAGGGTGATTGATTACCTGTTGCGTGTATACAGGTGTTAGGTTTCAATTCCAATATGGTGCGATTAAGGGTTACAGATGAAGGCGATGTGGTGATTGATCCTTGTGCGTTTCAATTCCAATATGGTGCGATTAAGGGACAAACATTTCACCCTTGTTGAGATAATGAATGCCGTGTTTCAATTCCAATATGGTGCGATTAAGGGCTGTAATAAAATTTGATTGTAGCCGGAATTGCCGGGTTTCAATTCCAATATGGTGCGATTAAGGGAATGCAAAACGTGAAGGTGAAATCTTGTTTAATAAGTTTCAATTCCAATATGGTGCGATTAAGGGTTATAAGGAATATCGGCTATAATCATTTGTGCTTTGTTTCAATTCCAATATGGTGCGATTAAGGGGTCAGTCCGGATGCTGGGAATAACCATTTATAAATGTTTCAATTCCAATATGGTGCGATTAAGGGATTACCTTTTCTCCGTCCATAGCGTTTAGCCTCGCCGTTTCAATTCCAATATGGTGCGATTAAGGGAATGGCGGATTCCTCCTACATTGATAAGGTTACAAAGTTTCAATTCCAATATGGTGCGATTAAGGGCTCCTGTCGGGGGGACTTTATTGTTCGCCTATTTTCGTTTCAATTCCAATATGGTGCGATTAAGGGACAACTGCTATTAGCGGGGAGTGGTCAGCATTTAAGTTTCAATTCCAATATGGTGCGATTAAGGGTTTTGAATGCTCGAATCCAGACAAACGACACCGGCGGTTTCAATTCCAATATGGTGCGATTAAGGGTCCTAAAAGTAAAAGGCCGGTTGGCGCTTCATCCCAGTTTCAATTCCAATATGGTGCGATTAAGGGTGCCTTTTTATTTTGCGAAGTAAGTATTGTGTTCAAGTTTCAATTCCAATATGGTGCGATTAAGGGGTCAAACCGAGCATTCGGAAGTTTAAAAAAGTCCTCGTTTCAATTCCAATATGGTGCGATTAAGGGAAAGCTGTTGGAGACTATGCCGGTACAGACATATTGTTTCAATTCCAATATGGTGCGATTAAGGGTGGGATTACACCAACCAGTTCAAGACCGAAATAGAGAGTTTCAATTCCAATATGGTGCGATTAAGGGCTTCAATAGTCGCGGATTCAAAGGCTCTTTGACAGGTGTTTCAATTCCAATATGGTGCGATTAAGGGCATAGGTTTGATTCATGCCTGTAAGTATCTTCCCGGGTTTCAATTCCAATATGGTGCGATTAAGGGCGTCAATCTTTTTTGACGCCCCGGCCAGAATAACGAGTTTCAATTCCAATATGGTGCGATTAAGGGAGCATTCGATACACCTGAAAAGGGGAATATTTACGAGTTTCAATTCCAATATGGTGCGATTAAGGGCCTTTTAATTAGTTCATATAAAGGTGCTAACTCTGAGTTTCAATTCCAATATGGTGCGATTAAGGGTGATTCAGCAGTTGCAACAACACAACCTGTAATAAGTTTCAATTCCAATATGGTGCGATTAAGGGCCGTTCGACGACCACAAAAATAATAATGATTTTCAATCAATTAAGAATCATTTGCTTTTTATTTTCCTCCAAAAAATTGTCGACCCCCGATGACCCGTTTTTACCGGGGTATCGACAACCTTGGCTATTTAGTTTATTTTCAGCATGTCAAAGAACAATTGCCGCGAAACTGACGATGATTTCGCCTGTTCTTCCGGCACGTTTAAACTGCACTGACAACACAAGTCTAATGTACCGACTTATTTTAGAGCATATTATCAAGCTTGCTCAATTCTTTCCCAACAATCTCTTTTTCGAGCCATTTCTCTTGTCTGGCCTTAAAGATAATTAAACTATCTGTCTCGGGTTTCATTATTTTTAAAGAATTTAGTTTCAACTCTTCCAATTTTACCTCTGTGATCTCACCTTCGAATACCGAATTCTGTATCCAATTCAGGTACTTCCGGCAAAGCTTCAGCATTTTCCCGACCCTCTTCTCCCCAATATCATAAACAGCAATTACATACATTACCACCACATCTTAAACGGTTTATACTGCTCGATTCCTAAAATATGTTTTTGTAATTTGTAGCACTCCAGTTTCATCAAATGTTTGTAACTAACCGACCGGTTTAATGTACGGTGCTTGATGGTTTCGACTAACCGGTCTTCGAATGCCTGAACAAAAATCTTCTTTCCATTGGGTTTAAGTACAACACGATTGACCGACTCTTCGAAATGCTGCTGCTGAAGCTCCTTTTTATTCAGCACCTTGAATATCACACGATCGACCAGCAATGGCTTAAAAATTTCCGCAAGATCAAGCGATAGCGAAAACCGTCGTTCGCCGGGTTCGTGCAGAAAACTTATCGTCGGGTTTAACTGCGTCTGATGGATGGCCCGAAGACACTGACTGTAACACATCATATTGCCAAACGAAATCAATGCATTTACCTCATTTTTAGGCGGGCGGTAACTTCGGCCTTCCATACTGAAGTCATTAATGATCAATTCGAAAGCCTCGTAATAGTTTTTACGGATATTGCCTTCAACCCCCATTAGTTCGTCAATGGCAGTTGTATCTTTTATCTTAGCCGATAATTGACCGATGATCTCAATTATTGGTTCGAGGTCCTTGCCCCGGCTGTTGTAATAGCGCAGGTTTTTTACCATATTATAGGCTGCACCTTCGAGAATCAGTTTCGCGATTTCCTGCCTTTTCGGCTTATTCAGTTGTACTTTTACCTGGGCAATCAACATACGTCCCGAAAGCAGCGACTCGCGAGGCATAAACGATCCCGTATAATTCTCGTAATAATCGAAAAAGTGAACGGGAATTTGTTGCTGCCCCAGAAAATTGTAGAGTGCCGAATTGGCTTCCAACGCGCCAAACACATACAGCTCATCGATATTTTCGACAGGCAGATAGCGCGTCTGTTGCTCGATCCCCGTTTCATCGTAAGCCACAAATTGCAATGTATTGTCTTTTCGACTTAAACGGCCGGGATTGAAAAGGTAATAGGTTTTCTTCATTGTTTTTAGATTTTGGATTTTCAGTAGCAACAGATTTATAAAATCTGCCATGGTCTGATATCAAATACTTACTCCTCTCCGGAATAGCAGAAATCGAAATACGAACAGTTTTTACAGATTCCCAGTTTGACAAGCGGGGGACAACTTTCGGATGATGAGATTTTTTCAATTTCGGTCACGATCAATTTTAATTCTTCGCGATCGCAATCCAGAAGCAGCACCTCCTGGGTTTGCCGAAGTTTAGGATATTCAAGTACTCCAGTCACCCCTTCAATTCCAGCCTGTTCCATGAGCCAGATGTAATACTTTACCTGCCAGCGGTGCGATTCCTCCAGTTTATCCGTCTTTTTAATCTCGTGAATCACCTTGTTACGCTTATCGTAGAAGTCAATCTTTACAGGACCAATCTCCAGTTCCTGAAAACGTTCCGGCCGGTCGGCATACGATGTTTCGTGGATCAGCTTTCCCATTTCAACGAGTTCGCTGTTGTGTTCCATCTGGATACCGTTGCTAAAGAGCCACAATTTGCGATGACAGACGAAATAGTAATTCAATTGTGTTCCAGTTGCCTGCATGGTGAATTTATTGATTTTTATTCTTTCCCCGAAAGGTCTTTTGACTTTTCAATAAAATGCATTTTAGATGAACTTTCGATAGCCTTGATGGCGATGTCTTTAACACTTGATTCGGCAGTTGCAGCCTTCTGTGAAAACTCTTTGATACTGACTTCCAAATCTTTGATTTTGCTTATAAGTGTCTCGATGGTTTGAGCTTTTAACATCAGGTCGCCTTCGGTTTGTTTGGCGGTCAACTCTTTTTCGAATCGAAATTCGGCCTTAAGCTTTTCGGTGGCCGATTTTACGGCAACCTCAGCAGCTTTTTCCAATTCTGACTGGAATGCTTTGCTTTTTTCCCTCAATCCGTGCAGTTCAGTTTCTGCTTCTTTCACGTTGGCTTCGCGTTCGGTAAACTCTTTTTCGAACAACGCTTTTTTCTCGGATAGTTCTTTTTCAAGCTTCTGCCTTTTTTCTTCGTGAAGGTCAGACTCCTTTTTGCGTGTAATTTTCAGGTTGTATTGGAATTCCTCCTCCTCGCGTGCTTTACTTTTTTTAGCTTCGTCAGTTTCCTCCTTCATCCTGGCAGCAGAGGTCTCCTGCTCTTTTTTCCACAGCGCTTTTTTCTCAGCCATTTCTGTGTCGAAATACTCTTTTTCCGATTTCATTTTCACTTCGAGTTCCGCTTTGCGAATTGCCATTTCCTGTTCAAACTGTTCTTTCTTTTCCTTCTGCGCCAAGAGCATCACCGAAAGTGAATCGGTATTGGCCGATAACTGATAAAGGTCTTCCAGACCTTGTTTCTCAATTTGAATAGCCTGCTGCAAACCTTCAAATTTCTTGAATTCTGATACGAAATTTTCCCCCAATTTGTCGAGCCCAGACGAAAGGCCAACTTTCAGATCCGATATGTCTTTGACAATTCCTTCGTAGGTAAGGTCTCCGGCATTCTTTACCAGCGTTTCCTGTTTTTGCCGTTCCTGCACTTTTTTGGGTTCTTCGGTTTTCTTTTCCTGCGCCTTCTTCATCAAATCTTCGTAAGCAGCAAGGATTTCGTTTTTGGTGTTTTTTGTACTGATCTCAGTTTCCATAATCTATTTTTTTAAATATTCAATAAGTGCACTTATTTTTAAGAATAAAATTGTTTTCTCAAGCAGGTTAAAATCCTTCTCTTCCAGTTCAAATTCGTCTAATAATTCGAACAGTGCCTCTAATTTGTTAAGATTGGTTTCGTGAGCAATCAAAAATGAAAAGCACAAAAAATACCTAAAGAATTCAGCACGATGAAGGGTTTCGCGACCCTGAAAAATAGTGTCGAAAGTGAACTTTGCTATCTCATTTTGATTGGGAAATTTGCCACCTTGTATTAGATCGTTGTACTCCAAAAGCCTGATCATTGAATACGAAGGATATTGCAAAGCGAATTTGGCCCGTTTGGCTAAATATTCTTTCGGTTTTTCAATACGGAGGATTTCTAATTCGAGATAGGAAACAGCAGGAATTCCTTTAGCTAATTTTTTGAATATCTCCCATTTACTCCGCGCTTTGTCTAAATCATCATCAACAGCTATTAAAACTTCAAAAAATAGATCTATTACCTCATCCGAAATAGTTCCGTCGTCGGAACTTAAGCCCAATAACTCATTCGGTACCTCATCACTTAAAATTTCGACCGAAAGCTCATCAAAAAATTCATCGTAATAGTTTGATACAATCTGGGGATCAATAATATCACGATACATAGAGTTCGTAACGGCAATCAGGGCGTCAACTTTTTCTGATTCAATTTCGACTGAAGATAACATTAAAAATACTTCCTTCTTTTCAGCGAAAGTTTTATCTCCAAAAAAGTCTTCATCATCTTCAAAATCATCATCGTCGACAAATTCTTCCGCTTCTTCGTCTTCGTCAACGACAGAATAGTTTCCAGAGCCGGCAGTCCGCTCAAGTTGAGCAATGATTTTCTGTACTTTCCTCAAATCATCATGCAACTTGCTGTAAACACAAACCGGCTGCCCATCCTCATCACCACATTCAATCTCAATTAATTCAACATCATCGGTATCCTCCCCGAGAAAATATTGAGTTACCGATTTAAAATCTTTACATGGCTTAAATTCGAATTCTTCTGCGAATTCCAGGGCGGCGTATATAATATTGTGAACCAGCACATAATTACAGGATTTCAAATGCATCTCTTCCCGAATATCATTCAATTGATCATTATAAGTAGATAACGTGATATTGAAAGAATAAAAAGTATTCTTCACACCAAGACACAACAGATCAACCATATATGTGCAATAAGTGATATTGTCATTGGGGTGTTTTCGCGCAATCAGAATAATCGGAAATTTCGACACCTTCCAATTCGAACTAATCCAACACTCATAAATTGGTAACGTCCTCGACTTTGTCCGAATATAATTCTCGGGAGTCAACATTTGTATTACTTTTCCTGTATTTTTCTTCGCCATCGTTTTAAAGTATTTGCGGTTAAAGATAGGTTTTAAGACTTTAAAAAGGAAAATAAATAAATTCCCAGTCAAATAAGATTTGAACTTTCACAAATGCAGTGTTTTAAACTGTTTTACAAATGCATTTATTCATAATATTCGCGAAATAGCTGATAGATTTCGTCTGCAAATCGGCCAGCAGATTTGGTGGGTTGCCGACTGCGGAAATCAGAGATCGCCTTTTTGGCTACCGAAAAGCGGAGTGAAGGATTAAAATAATTCCCTCCAGGATAAAACTCATTGATGATTAATGCCCTGTACTTATCGAACTTCTCCTTTTCGTTTGGGTGAAGGAAATACTCTAAATAATCCTTATCCGATTTACAATTGCCGTATAATTCAAGAACTTGCACGATTACCTGCTCTTTGGTAAGCGATTGCAAGTGCTTTTTTAGTTCTGTTTTCGACATTTCTATTTTATTTGTTTGTTTGTTTGTTTCGTAATGTACGCAATATCCAATGTCATAATCCCAACCACTTTTCAATTTCAATCACATCGATCTTACCGTCATGTTCTGTTTTAAAATTGGCCTCATTATCGAACCAACCGATTACGGTATCGCGTTGTAAATGGGTTGGTTTGATGGATATGCAGGAAAGGTATGATGACCATGGGTAATCCATGGCGTATTCTGTAAATCCATGATGCACCGGATTATTGTGAATATAGAGAACCATTGTTTTGAAATATTCCCTGTCGGAGATCACCCTACGGTGGAAAGGGCGCTCGAAAAGCGCTCCGTGGCGACCAGAAAATTTATTGAAATATTTACTGTAAGCATTAAAAAGATGGGAGAAATGAAGATGAGCTTTGGGAGTCTTTTGGGGAATATTATTTTGTTGGCTGATTCCATCCAACCTGTCAGAAGCTTCGCCCGCTGACAGGTTTAGCTCTATCGTTTCCCATTTGTGTTCTTCAAACCTGACAGCGTCGATAGACCTGTCAGTGTTTGATAAGTCAGCGTTTAACGAATCAGCATTTAACGAATCAAATGAGTATTTATAACCAATATTCTCCTTTATCCGTACCAGCAAATGAAAATGATTGGGCATCAGCACCCACGCAAATGTATCGGCCACCGGCGAAATATATTTTTCGTATAGATTCAGGAAATGCTCATAATTTGTAGGTGCATTAAATAAATTACAACTATTGATACCACGGTTGTAGATATGATAAAATTTCCCGTTCGTAAGAGGCTCAATCAGTTCCATAAGTTATTGAAGTCTTTTTTTTATAAAATTAATAATCTCCGAAGTATTTTAAATCATTCACTTAACACAATTACCGATATGCCAGGAGCGTTATAAACCTTTCTGTTTATCAATGCGTAATCCGAAAGATCTTAGCTGTTAGACCTGTCAGGAGGCTTAAATATCATTAAAGATCGTATTTCCCAATCACATAACATCAAAAACCTTTGACCTATCAGGAGGCTTAAATATCATTAAAGATCGTATTTCCCAATCACATAACATCAAAAACCTTTGACCTGTCAGGAGGCTTAAATATCATTAAAGATCGTATTTCCCAATCACATAACATCAAAAACCTTTGACCTGTCAGGAGCTTCGCACGCTGACAGGTCTTATCAAACCTTGGTAGGCAGAAAAACAATTCCATCGAACAAATCTCACTGTTTGCAAATAGTATAAAAAGCGATCCTCTTTAAGTAATGTTGAAGGGCTTGGCATGGGGTTGTGATTTAAATTATTTTCTACAAGATGCAAAGGCAATTTAATTAGCCTCCTTAAAATATCTCATACGAAGACATTTCCTTCACTCCGATTAAACCACCAGAATCAGAGTATTCCAAATCAACAAAGTATGCTCCATACAACCAGTTTTTTAATTTCAAAAGCTTATGGGTTTCAGTAATTTCATCACTTATTTTTATAGTATTAAAAACAAGATTTGACTCATATATGTATTCTTTCACCTTACTAATTTGAACACTTATCAAGTATTTTGAAAGAATATCTTTCTTGAATTTTGTGTAGGCATATTTCTGTCCAAAATTAAACTCTTGCAAATCGCTAATGAATTCTCCTTTCTGATTTTTGGCAATCACATTAACATCGTTTATTTCACGGAAAACTTTCTGGGCATCGCTTTTTCTGTCCGACATAAATCCGGCATCTAGAATCTGGAGCATGGCATAGAAGTTTTTTAAATAACTGCTTTTATCGGGCAGACCTGCAAAAAGTTTATCCACCAATTCTGATTTATTTGATTCGGTCAACAATAATGATTTTGGAGCAATAGCACTTAATTTTATTTCAACCTTATTACCGTTATTCCATTTTTTTAAATCATCAATTTTAATTGATCCGTTTTCTATGAGTTTTAAAGTAGTCCTAAGAAGTTCAATGTTGTAAACATATCCTTGACTAGACTCAAAGACATCTTTTCCTTTTTTATTCTTGCCATTATAAACCAATATAAAAACATTTTCCGGGATTTCTTTCTGATGATATCGTCTCGAAATCATATCAATTGCATTGGGACTTGTATTCCTATATTCTCTGAATACGCGTCCCATCCGTTGAATTAAGGAATCCCAGGGAGCGAGTTCTGTATATAAATAATCGGCATCTAAATCAAGAGAAGCTTCAACGATTTGGGTTGCGACTAAAATTTTGGGGCGTTTATCTTTTCTTGAATTATCATTATTCCCAATAAATGCCTGTAATTCGTTTTCTATTTCTTTTCGATGAGACTGTGTATAACGGGAATGAAATAATTTGACTTCAATTTCAGGACTTGCACTTTTTCTAATATCATCAAAAATGGCTTGCGCTTGTTTGACCGTATTCAAAACAACTAAAATTCGATTACCCCCATCATCCCTTGATTTATCAACAATAGCTTTTATTGTATCGTTGGTATATGAATGTTGGTCTTGTTTGTAATCTTCAATGTTTAATTGAATCCGATGTTTTGAAAATTTACCAAGTTCTATGTCTTCTTCAAAAAGATTCAGCGTTTTCAATTCAACTTTATCTAATCTCTTTTCAATTTCTTTTCTTATAAATTCAGGTAAAGTTGCAGTCATCAATAAAAACTTGCCTCCCATTTGTACCACATGTTCTATGAATTTTACAACAATGGCCGCAGCTTTAGGATCATAAGCCTGTACCTCATCAATAATCAATCGGGAATAAGAAAACTTGGCAAAGATTTTTTCATAAGCAGGTGGACGAAGCGCATAAGGGAAAAACTGATCTCCAGTTGAAACAATTGCCGGCGTTGATAATTGCCGGGCAAGTTCATAAATACGCATAGATTCTGATTCACCACCATCACCTAAAATATAAACATCTGCATCCGAGTGAAGGATACCAGCCTTGTCTTTTCCAAAAATCTTTTCTGTACGTCGAAAGATTTGATTTACGGCAGTTCGCAAGGGCAACGTATAGAAAAATTTGACCCCATTTGACCATAAATATGAAAATTCAGTTTTTCCTATTCCGGTTGGTGCCAAGAGAATTGTATTACTCTCCTTGAATTGATCGACATACTGAAATTGCCAAATCTCAGACTCTATGTATTTTTCTTTTAGCTTCTCTTTCAATTCTGCAATAACCTTTGACTTTATTTCTTCATATTTGGGACCTTGTATCTCGACAGAAGAAGATGTGATTTTTTCTTCAGCATCGCTTTCAACATAAGATGCAAAGTGGTCGCTCAACATCGTAAAACCACTTATCAAAACCCAATCCTTTAATGTTGAGGATTCCATTTCAATTCGTTGGGGCATCCGATATAATTGATAGGGAGGAACAATATAATCGGCAAAACGAATACCGTTATTCAAGCCATCGAGCCATTTCTTATTAATCAAAGGCTTAATCGACCCGTTCTTATTGATTTCCGAATATACTTGCTTAAGGTTTTCTTTTATTTGATTCCATTTTTTTTCATTCGACATCAATTTATTCAACCTCTCAAAAACATCGGTATGACCTTCCACTAAATCATAGAAATTATCCCGCCAATGATGATAAGCAATAGCTGAAAGAATATATTTTGTATAGGTTTCAGCCGTTTGTTTATCTTCAAAAAGAACAGTTAATTGTTCTTCTAACAGTTGAATATCTACCAATAACGCTGACAATAAAGAATGTGGAATATTGGTATAAACCTCAAATGGCTCGTATCCAACATTCCCTAATGTTTTCAGTTGAAAATATGGCAACACTTTGCCAGCATCGTGATATTCGATAACGATCTTAATTAGCTCTCGTAGGTTTTCCGATTTTACTTTAGGGCTGAGATATTCAAATACTTCCAATACATCATTGATGTGTTGAGCTAAAGGAATTTCTTTATCTTCCAATTTACTTTTGCCCCATATTTTTGTTTCCATATTTTGCAGGTTTAATCCTGACAGGTTTTAAAAACCTGTCAGGATTTACAGTTAATTACTTCGTTTTAAATCGGCAAGAAATACAGGAATTTCTCCGTCAAAAAGATATTCTTCCATTCCTCTTATAGCACCATCATTCAACTTTGAACGCATGTAGGAAAAACTTCGTTCTGCATGACGATTGAAAGTCTTATCATAGTCCTTTATTGTCGCAAAAGTTGGTAGATTATAAAACAAACCATCAGCCTTGTCAAAATCGAACTCTTTAATTTCGGGAGACCATGAATATTTTGGAATCCAAAAGAAATGGTTGTAGTTCCTATCCTTTGAACATGGATTTAAATTAACCATCTCAATTGATTCGAAAACCAACCAATCTTCTGCTCTGCCAAGATGTACTGTTTCCAATCTGTTTACCGGACTTTTCAAGTAGTCAGTCAAATATTGAAGAAACCCTTCGTCTTCACTGACCAAATGGATATTCAACCTCATATTTTCCAGCACATCAATGCGCATGGGGCTTTGTCCTCCAATATGATTCACCTCACCATTCTTTTCACGAATGGCGGAGCTTCCAAAGCATTTCTCGTGACTACTTTTACTCAGATTCCGAAACCAGATATATTCGGTCAGCTTAATGTCGAATTTTCCTGAAACCGATAACTTGCAGTTGCGAAGCTTTTCAAACAGTTTATTACCTTGATAGTCTATCCCCAACATATTGCACAAAAAACCAATCACTGTAGAATAGGGCGGAATCGGATAAGTATGCCTTCGCTGATAGGTAAATGGCATCCGAAAGTGCGCAGTCGGTTGATAGATTTTAATTTTCAGTGCTTCCATTATTCTTGCGTTGGTTCTGGTAAAACTGTTTTAATGAATGTTTCCCAATTCTCTTGGATTCTTTCATCATTTGGTTTTACATATATAAGCCTTTCATCACATTGAATGTAAATATTGCCTAGAAGCCAACCATTATTAATCGCATCCTTAACACCAATAACTTTCAAATCTCCATTTTCTTTCTTCACATCAATATCGCCATGGAAGACTGGCATTGGAACTTTAACATCTCCGGCAAGGATAAACAACGGTTTTATTGTGTTTAATTCATTGCTTGATTGAGCCAATAACCCATTCTTTATCACGAAAAGCAATTGACCCATAATATCTTTTTTCTTCTTTTCAGAAAGAATAAAATCTATTTTGAACGGTCCTTTCTCTGGTTTGCTTTCGTTAAGTGATTTTGCATTAATTTGACATCCCAAGAATTCTTCCTCACTAAATAGGAAGCTATTTTGAATTAATTCTTTGTTGTAAGTAAGGCAAATTAAATCCTTTATCTTTTTTTCATGACCAGATAATAAAGTTAGAATTTTATTATCATCATCATACGAAGGTTCAAAAGTACACTCAAAAGAGAAATTGCCAGAATCTAGTTGTTCATATTTGTCAGGGGCAATTTTAAAAGAATACTTAGTTTCAAATTTATCTTTATTATTTTTCTTCCTATCTGCTGCATAGTCTGGTTTAAACCCTAAACTATCTTTACTTTTTTGGATTAAATTTTTATCTACTTCTACATTTAAACCATTTACTAAAATCTGAAATGTTTTATTGGCTTCTATGATCTCAAATCCAACAAAGTTACCTTCATCATCAAGTTTCTCTGTACAATTTCCAAAAGCAAATTTTTGAGGTTCTGCAATTTTAATATTTAATACACCGTTGTCTTTTTCGAAAGAATAATCATCAACTATCCAAGTATCTTTGCCAATCATATCAGCATCCAAAGTAAAGGTAAGCTTAAACAATCCTGAATGTTCCTCTTTATTTACCGGATTAGGATTTGCTTTTTTCCCATCTTCTCGCATTCGATTAACAAAATCATGATTGGCATAAAAAGCCATATCTTGATTGTAATTTGAAAGAGATATTGCTTTTGTTATTCCTAAAGGAGACTTTCGAGTTAAAGCACTTTCTCCGCTTTTTGTGAACATATATCCAAAAACTGCGAGTTCCTCAAAGCTTATAATGTCAGCTTTGCTTAGGTCTAATTGCATTGTTTGTTTATCACCACTTCCTTGTGCAAGTATTGGTGTCTTGCCCCAATCGTAAGACCGAGTCAATGTGTTGAACAGATAATGTCGAATCGCATTTTTACTAATAAACGGACGAATATCTCCATGATAGGTCAGTTTTTTAATAGAAAGGATACTGTTACCAATTTTTTCATCTCTGTTGAGTGCTGATCCGTCAAATATTACGGTGCAAGTAATGCTGTTTATTTTGCTGGTATTTTCCATGATTGTAATTTATTATTCTATGATTCCACTTAAAAAAGAAAAAATTAAAACTTTGAACATTTCATTGTTCGATTGCTTAAATGCAATGAGCAATTCTTTATCAAAACTTTGATTACAGGTCATGTAAAGACGAAGTATTCCATGAAAAACTTCATCCTTTTTTCCCGCACGAGTTTGTTCCATCAGGCGATACCCCATACTTTGAAAAGCCTTCTTAAGCACTTCATTCTTTTTTCTTTGAGTTCCTATTGAATTGAGTTTGTCAACACAATCGGCGAAGTTACTTCTTGACGCATTTTGATAGAGTGCATTAAAATCGCTATCTGTATCTGCCAGAAAATCTAGCAATTGCAGATAATGAATTTTTGCATCATTTATCTCACACAGTCCTTTTTGAAACAATTGCAGAAGTTCCTTTTTGTTTTCACCTTGAAGGGGTTGAACTTCTTTTACTTTTTCTTCCAATTCCCTTATAATTGGAATTTTCTCATTTGATGTATTCATGTTTCTTTAGATTTGTTCGTTCTTCAATTAATGCATATAGTTTTAGAATTTTGTTGGCAAGCTGTTTAAGGTTTCTGAAATCATGATTAGCCTCTGTATAAAAGGTTTTATATAGAAAGTCTCTATCTTCAGATCCAATGGAAGACTTCATTGCTATTTTTAAAATTCGGTATCCCAATTCAACTAAATCATTCCATTTATTGTCAATGACCAGATTCAGTATTTTAAATTCACCGATACTGCTTAATAGTTCTGCGATTCGTTTGTTAGAAATAATACGAATAGTTTCATATGGTAGGTTAATAAATTCAATAGCCACGGTTTCTTTTGTTCTCTTTATACTAACCATTTCAATATCCATGCTTGCCCAAGCGTTCATCATAACTTTTGCTTTTACCGAAAATTCAATGACACTCATAGCAAGTAAATTCTTAAAGGAGGCATTTTCTTTGTCAATAAGCTTATCAAGTAACCTATTCAATTCATTCATCAAATGAAAAGATGGTGCGTTGATAAATAATTGAGAATTATCAATTAGTTTAGTGAATGGAATTTGATGATGAATCAAAACGAAGGAACAAACTGGACAAATTTCTATACTGTTGCTCATATTCCAGAAAGCATTCGGAAATTCATTTATGGATGGTGCTATTTCTTTACTAAACACAATATTAAAATTCGATATTCTGTCAAGAAATTTCCCCAATCCAATCTTTTGTAGCTTTGATATACTTTCATTGGGTAACATATAATCAGAACAACAAATACCACAACGTTTACCTCCATTATCTATTTGAGATAATGATTCTATATAGACAGGAAATCCTTTAACATCCTCATCCGTATTTAGATAGTTACGAAAGAATGCATTCCTATAAATCGAAGAAACTTTATTTTCTGAGAAGTACCGCTGATTTGAGTTCAATTTTGTAAATATTTCAATTGGAAGAATTACTCTTCCATCATTCTGAATATAATCTTTCATCTCCTTTTTTTCAATATCCTCTAATGATTGAAGAAAACCAATCACTCCGGCATTATACAACCAATGTCCTGGATAAAATTCAATGTATTTTTCTTTTGCATCCATATTAATATGTTTTTACGATTTCCAACATACCAAATCCTTGTGAGCGTCGTACGCCAATTCCAGTATCGTAAACTAATTGCAACACATTGGCAGGAGCTTCCAAAACAAATTCACCAAGCCATGAAGTCATAGTTTGATTGTAGTGAGATAGTGGAAGTTTTTTCATCGAATTGATTTCGAAAGAAATCATATCTTCCGTACAGAGGATGTTGAAATTGGTAGCTTGTGCTGCAATAATAGCTTTAAATGCACTTGAGAATTCAGGTTTCGTAGGTGATAAATAATCAAGATTGCTGCCTTTGTCATTTACAAGAATTGGGCTTATCGTTTTAAAAACTACCTTATTGGTTGTTATCCTTTTTAATGGTAAAAGCTGGTTGTGTTTAAGATCAAATGTGATTGGATAATTCTGTCCAATAATGATCTGTCGTTGCATCTTTAATCCATTATAAAAGGCTGTAACCAGAGTTTCTTCATCTGAAGAAAAGATCAGGAAAATTTGATTTCCACATAGCATTTTGTTTCCCTCGATTCCTTTGTAACCGGGAAATCGGACTGAAAAAGTAAATGGTTTATTCACTTTCCGTTTTTGTTCTTCTGTTCCGTAAAGATTAGCGTATAGAACCGGATCAAAATTCATGAAAGCACTTTTAATCAATGCCATGAATATGCTCCGGTAATCTTTAACCAGCCAATCTGTACTCATCTCAAAATCTGCTTTTAATCTCATATTATTTTTTTCTTTTTATTCCTCCTCTTTTCAAAAACCTTCTGGATTTGTTTGCTGCTAAAGTATTGGTCCCCACTGCCAACTACTGTCATCTGCTAAATTATTTTGATTCTTTTTATTTTGTTGCGGATAAAGGTTTTAAGTGCCTCAGGTTCTTCGATATATACTTCGTCGCATAATCCGGATACAAACCGGCCCACCCCTTCGAAGCCACATACCGGGGCAACGAAATGCCAGTAGTTGTCAGCCAGCGGTGTGAGGTATTTTTCGGATAATGGGTATTCTTCCATGATCAGGTTATAAGCCCGCAGCGAAAGACGAAGTTTCACAGTCGTCTGTTCGGGTTTGCTGATACGAAATACATCGATCATCATTTTCTGGTGAAGCGGTTCGTGCTGCCAGGGGCGTTCCAAAACTTCAACCGATTCGATCCGGGCAATCTTGAATAATTTGCAGACGTCACTTTCGGGATCGAATGCCCAGACATAAATATAATTGGCAGTAAAACCATAGGGTTCGACCATCCGGTCACGAACGATATTGCCATTCGACGACCGGTATTGCCGGAGTAGCACTTGTTTCTTACCTTTTATTGCTGAAATCAGTCCATGCACTGTCTCCGAATGTTCACGCCGCACGACTGTTTCAACTACCCGATCGAAATCATACAGGGCATATAATTTATTGATCAGGTTTGTCTTTAGTAGATTATTGTCATCAATTGTATAGATGGCTTTACTCAGAACGTGTGCTTCTTCTTCAGAGAAGTGGAGCAATTCATTGATAGCCTTAAACGGCTTTTGGATTTTAGGAATACAGTATCTCCCCTGTGCACATTCTACCACAAACCCAACTTTACGAAAAGTGGACAAATGGCGCATGATCGACCTTTCGGAAGTGCTAAATCTTTCTGCCAATTCGGGTGCAGTGTAGGTAACCTGTCCCGACAACATCAGCAGCATCCTTATCATTCGTTCCAGTTTTGCGTGATCTTCCATTTTGTTTAGCTTTTAAAACAGGTAATTTTCAGGTTTTAAAAATAAGATTACAGATTTTCGCAACAGCCAAAACCCTGGCTCCCTTTCTCTCCAAAACCGCAATAGTACCCCATACGGAGCAGTGTCGCATCGGCTTTGATTTTAAAGTTAAAGTGATATCCTACTAACTTAGTTTCCTGTGGTGTTCCAACTTTTATCGTAATCCCTTTTTGTTTAGGCGGACTAAGCAGTTCCATTCTTGCGTCGTTCGTATTAAATAAACTTTCCTGACCTGTGAATATGCGTTGCTTCTCTTTTAGATTATTAATAACCAACTGAATATATCCATCCTCAGTTGGAGAAAGATATTTTGCATACTTGCGGCCTTCGATTTTACTGGAGACAAAAACAGGTGAAAGCGATCGAAATGTCATCTCATCCGAGAAAACCGGGGTTGGTAATGCTTCAATGGAATCGATTTTAAAACCGGCACCCGATATCCGGTCACCCAGCGTAAATTCGCGGTCGCGAAAAACACCACTCACGAAATGTTGAATCGTCTCTTCGGGTAGCGTGGAAATAATCAGTTCGACAGGATCCGATTTCACAATCAACCGGTCACCAAGGATTTCCCGATGCCGGATATTCAAATTAGAAAAGGTAAACAGTCGAAACTGCTTCTTATCATCCGAAAATCCCTTGTCGTGCAGCCATGCGGCAAAATCGGGATCGCTTTGATTGATCACTTTGTAAATCCATGCGCTCAGTTCGTACTGGTAGTTAACAGGCAGGACATTTTGATTTCGATTACTAAGTGATAGATTAAGTTTGAATCTCATAGGTCAGATTTAGTTCTAAATTATGGATGTTAGGCTATTAAACCAAACATTAATAACGACCATAAAATTATTAAAATCAAAATTGAAAACCTAATTTAATTCAATAAGATTAACAACTATATTAGTAGTTTCCATAAATAGGAAAAAGGAAATATAAATCGATTATTTTAAAATGGTTGACTAAATGTTGACTAAAAAGAAAAACGAACACCGTTAAGGTATTCGTTTTTAATAACTTATAATCTTCATGGGTGGAGCTGCGGGGAGTCGAACCCCGGTCCAAACGAGGAAGCAATACGCTTTCTACATACTTATCCAAGATTTGGTTTTCGAATGAAGAATGGCTCAAGGCCACCGATCTTCACCTTATCTCCTTTATTTCGCCGACTTGCCGGAGCATTTAGCCGACTATTTCCGATATTACTGCACTTCCTGTTCGGGCCGCTTCGGATCAACAGCACCCGGGAAATGTCTCACTCCAGCATCTAATGCCGGATTAGCTTAATCTACTTTATTCGATTATGCGGCAAGAGCAAAATTATTTTCGCCAATTAATTGTTTGGATATTAAGATTTACGGGCCAACAATCCAAAGCCCGGCATGCTTACGAACCTCTTCTGCCCGCTGTCAAAACCGGTCAGCCCCATGATTTGTAAGAACTGCAAAACTACCATTTTTTGAGCATATTTTTAACAGTAGTGTAATTTTTATTTATCGGGTATTGTTTTGGAAGTAGAATCTAAATGAAAACGCAACTGGCTACTGACCGCCGGCAACTGGCAAACAATCCATAAAAAAATTGTGTATCCTCCGAAAAGTGAAAATTAAATCAGCAGCTAGCCACCAAAAGCCAGCAGCCAATTTAAACGTTTTTCAACTGATGAATTGTCACCATTGGATTTTCTGCGCCAAATACAAAACTACCGGCCACAAGTACATCTGCTCCTGCTTCAAAAAGCAATTTCCCAGTCTCTAAATTCACACCACCATCGATCTCAATCAGTACATTAGCCTGTTTTTCTTCAATTAACCGACGAAGTTTCATCACTTTCTGATAGGTATTCTGAATAAATTTTTGCCCGCCAAAACCCGGATTTACAGACATCAGCAATACAAGATCTATATCATTAATGATATCTTCCAATAAATGAACCGGTGTAGCCGGATTGAGACAAACGCCCGCTTTCATCCCTTCCTGATGAATAGCACCGACCGTCCGGTGAAGATGGTTACACACCTCATAGTGTACGGTCAGCATATCCGCACCCGAATCTCTGAAAGGTTTGATAAACAGATCGGGATTGACAATCATTAAATGAACATCGAGTGGCTTAGTGGCGATTTTTTTAACATGCTGGATCACTGGCAATCCAAATGAGATATTCGGAACAAATACGCCATCCATCACGTCAAAGTGAATCCAGTCGGCTTCGCTCTCGTTGAGCATCAGGATATCTTTGCCAAGATTATTGAAATCGGCAGACAATATTGAAGGTGAAATTAATCGGTTCATATTTTTAGTTTCTATGCAAAAAACAAAATCATTTTTCAAAAGTAATTAAAATGAATCAATACCCTCAACATTGTATCCATCAGCAGCGATGATCAGGTTTTCAAACTTGAGCGAAGGATCGTAGTCAACTTTTATCGATTTACTTTCGCCAGCCAACAGGTTGAAATAACCATCAGTGAAATAGGCCGGCAATATTGCCTTCCCTGTCGTTTTATCACGCAAATTGAGTTTAATCGACATGGCGATCGTTTTAGATGGATTCTTTACATTGAAGGTGATTGAACCGTTTCCTTTTTTAAGAATGCTACCTGAGAGTTTAACCTGCGACAGACTATTCAACGCCAACAAATCATTGGTATCACCCAACTTTTTCCAATACGAATTTTCGGAGACCACCTTCCCTTTTTCATCCTGAAGCGTTAGTCTGGCCAGATACACACCAGTTGCGGGTAATTCCGCCACAAAGCAATCGGTCTTGACGTTAGCAGGAACTGCAATTTTAACCGCTTTCGTTGAAACTAACTTTCCGTCAATTGAATAAAGTGCCAAAACGGCCTTTGCATGCTGAATACTTTTTAGTGTTGTATTGATGACAATCACTTTGTTATCGTGCAAATTCATCTGGATATGAATGGGTTCACATGCTTTCATACTGGCAAAGTAGGAACCAAAAGTTTCGTAATCCCACGAATAGACCTGCCAAACCGTACTTGGCCAAGCAGGATGGGTCATCCATAAAAGAAGCCCGCTCGTGTTGTTCCAAAGTTTGCTGTTCCACGCTTCGAACATCGCGCGATGACTTTC
>JAAFHB010000486.1 GCA_010906965.1 Mariniphaga sp.
TTGATTTGAAAGAAGAATGTAGTTTAAATTCATCCCCTTGCAATCCATCCTCGACTGAATAATTTTTAACTGTTTTGGTCTTCGGATCGTATTTTGAGATCCCTTTATTTGTGCTCGCCCAAATATTGCCTTTCTCATCTTCCAATGCTGCACAAATGTTTTTACTTGCGAATTTCTCCCACCCTTCTACCTGTTTAAACTGATGAACTGAAGAATCGAAATAGTTAAGTCCGCCTCCCAGAGTGCAGGCATAAATTATTCCCGAACGGGTTTCGATTATTTGAGGAACTGTGTTGTTTTTTAAGCGTTTATTCTCTTCGTTAAATCGGATAAAACTGTTCGTTTGCGGTATAAACAGATTGATTCCCCCGTCGGCTGTTCCTATCCAGAATTTGCCGGTTTTGTCTTCGTAAATGGTATATATCTTATCGTTGCTGAGGCTTGTTGTATCGTATTTGCTGTATTTGAAATGGCTAAAATGGTTCGTTTGATCATCATAGATGTCTAAGCCACCTCCAAAAGTACCAATCCATATTTTCCCATTTCTCGCGACTGTGATGCCATAGATGTTATTATGGCTAATACCTGAATCGTTCGAATTATTCTGCTTGAAATTGGTGAATTCTTGTGTTTCGTGATTGAACTTATTAAGGCCATTACCCCAGGTTCCGATCCAAAGATTACGCTTATTATCTTCTACTATTGATAGAATCGAATTTCCGGAAATGCTGTTTTTGGAGGGATCATTCATGTAAATATGCGATTCCCCGGTTTTTTGATCAAAACGGTTTAAGCCTCCGCCATCTGTTCCAACCCAAAGTTGCTCATTGCTATCCTGGTAGAGGCTAAGGACGAAGTTATTCGAGAGACTTTCGGGCGAGGAGTTTCGTTTGTAATGTTTAAAATTACGGGTGTTTTTATTATAAAGGTTAATTCCGCCACTAAACAGTCCCACCCACATATTCCCTTCATTGTCTTTTGATACTGATCTCACAGAATTGGTAGATAGACTGTTGTCGTCAATTTCGTCGTTTGCGAAATTTTTAAATTTTAGCAATTTATAATCAAAAATGCTCAATCCGCCATTTTCTGTTCCAATCCAAAGTTGATTATTGTCATCCTCATTAATCGTTTTTACGTTGTTATTAGGTAGAGAGTTAGTGTCGGCAGTTTTTTTGAAATGACGAAATTCTTTTTTTTCACGGTCAAAAAGATTTAAGCCTTCGTCGATAGTTCCAATCCAGATTTGGTGACTATGGTCTTCAAAAATGGAGCTAATAAAGTTACCCGAAATGGCCTTGCTGTTTTTGCTGTCCGCCTTATAACGGATAAATGTACTGTCTTTTTCTATAAACCGGTTTAATCCTGCGCTTTGAGTTCCAAACCAAATATTTCCCTGACTATCGGCAAATGCATCGGTCACATAATTCCCACTAATTGTAGTTGAGTCATTAGCATCATGGTCAAAGTGGATAAAACGGTCGGTTTCCGCATCAAAAATGTCGACTCCATCGTTTGTGGCAATCCATAATTTTCCTGATTTGTCTTCAATAATCTTACTGATATCATTTCCGGAAACACTGTTGAGATTAAACGGCTGGTGGAGATATTGTTTAAAGCGGTTTTTTTTGCGGTCAAATTTTTGAAAGCCTCCACCCATCGTCGCGATCCATATATTTCCCTTAGAATCCTCTAACATGCTCTGAATATAGTTGCTACTCAGGCTGCACGAGTCTGCCGGATTGCTGTAGAATATTTTGAACCTGTGATTATCGTAACGATTTAATCCGTTTTGTGTACCTACCCACATAAAACCTCGGCTATCCTGCATCATGCACATCACGTTAGGATCAGATAATCCTTCTTTCGTTCCAATCCGTTCAAATCTTAGTTGCTGATTTTGTCCGATAGCTAACAATGAAACAAACTGTGCCAGTATAAGGAATAGATATTTATAATTTTTCATTCTTAAATAGACGATTTTACCTAAAAAAATTTAGATTCAATGCATAGTTGATCAGAAATATATTGTTTTTAAAATAGATTTTGATACTGCTCTTTGCTTTGTTTAAATTTTTTGCAAGGTAACTGTTTTTTTACAAAAATATTCTTGCATGAAAAAAATATTACACGAATTGAATTTATTTTGCTAAAAGTGTAAGATATATTTACAGGCAATACCATTTATAGCATCTATGTTTCCCATTGATAGGTGATTTGTGGTAATCTGGTATTATAT
>JAAFHB010000487.1 GCA_010906965.1 Mariniphaga sp.
GCTTTTGTTCCTTATCATCGCGAGGGGCGTCGATTACGCGGAGTTCAGCGATTAACAATCAATCATGTAAGCGACATTTACGGAGGCCAACCTTTATATCGTACAGGGATTTCAGTTGGTGACTACCCGGTTGATCATCACCATGCCTGCAATCCGGATGCACCCAAAATTCACTTCCCTCCGGTGCCATCGTTTAATATTCCTTTGGGAGCACTTATCCCTGAGAAAATTGACGGACTGGTAGTTTCTGATAAAGCAATATCCGTTTCCAATATCATCAATGGAGCCACCCGGCTACAGCCTTGTGTTTTGCTGACAGGACAGGCAGCTGGCGTTCTGGCAGCGCAGAGTGTTCTGAATAAGCAGAATGTACGTGAAATCAATATCCGAAAACTACAACAGGCACTTCTCAACGCAGGAGCCTACCTGATGCCATTGTTCGATGTTAGTCCGGAAGATAAAGATTTTCAGGCAATTCAGCGTGTGACAGCCTCAGGAATATTGAAAGTAAAAGGTGAATCCTACAAATGGGCGAACCGTACCTGGTTTTTTCCGGACACAACCATCACTGTGAAAGAATTTTCTGAAGGCCTGAAAGCTTTTGATAATAATATGATTCAGAACTGCGATCAATCACTTTTGACTGTTCAGAAAACCTCAGATCTTATCTCTGCTATGTTAAAAAGGCAAATAATGGTTGAAATAAAGCAGGTCTGGGAGAGCCGGATGAATCGGAAATTTGATAGCAAAATGGCCATAACAAGAAGAGAAGCAAGTATTTTGGTTGATGAGCTGATACGTCCGTTTGAAACCAAATCAATTGGCTTTGATGGAAATTACCATTAAGCAGGCAATTTAAACTGAAAGAATAATAGTGGATTCCATTAAATGGATGGAATAAATAAAATATTAATGCATCAAATAGAATAAAATGAACGAGTTAGCTAAATACGCCGGGCAATACCGGGATGAATTACTTCAATCAGTCATCCCTTTCTGGATGAATCATTCCAAAGACACCGATTTCGGTGGTTATTTCACTTGTTTGAACCGCAAGGGTGAGGTTTATGACACGGATAAATTTATGTGGCTTCAGGGACGGGAAGTCTGGCTTTTCTCGATGCTATACAATAAAGTTGAAAAGAAACAGGAGTGGCTCGACATGGCCTTGCACGGTGCCTCATTTATGAAAAAATATGGAATGGATGCTACTGGGAACTGGTATTTTTCGCTTAACCGCGAAGGGAAACCGCTTGTTCAGCCGTACAATATTTTCTCCGATTGCTTTGCTGCCATGGCTTTCAGCGAACTTTACAAGGCAACCGGCGATGAGGAACACAAGCAAATTGCAGTAAATACATTCAGCAACATTCTGAAACGTCAGGATAATCCGAAAGGATTGTATAACAAGGCTTTTCCGGGAACACGACCCTTGAAAAGTTTTGCACTGCCGATGATTTTGTGTAATCTTTCATTGATCATGGAAGATATATTGGGAGCAGAACAAGTCAACAAAACCATCCAACCACTTATTAAAGAGGTGATGGAGGTGTTCTACGACAAAAAATCAGGATTGATCTTCGAAAATGTTACTCCTGATGGCCAGTTTAGCGATTCGTTCGAAGGAAGACTGACCAATCCTGGTCATACCAACGAGTCGATGTGGTTTATGATGGACCTAGGTGTTCGCAATAACGATAAATCTTTGATTGATAATGCCATTAAAATCCTGCTTCATTCTACCGAAGCAGGATGGGACAAGAAGAATGGCGGAATTTTCTATTTTCTGGATATAAAAGGGCATCCCACCCAGCAACTGGAATGGGATCAGAAACTCTGGTGGGTTCATATCGAAACGCTGATTTCGATGGCTAAAGGCTACCGGATTACCGGCAACGAAGCGTGTAAAAACTGGTTCGAAACTATTCATGAATATACCTGGAGTCACTTCAAAGATCCCGAATATCCCGAGTGGTACGGATACCTCAACCGTGAAGGAAATCCTCTGCTCGATTTGAAGGGCGGAAAGTGGAAAGGTTGTTTCCATGTTCCAAGAGGCATGTATGAAATCTGGAAAATACTTGAATAATTTAGGACTATGAAATAGGTATTTAATGCCATCATTATTAAAACTTGTTCTCAGCGAAATTTTGTAAATTTCAGACTTGATCTATTTAAAAACTATCAGATTTAAAAATACTCAACCATGTCAAACGAGCAAAACTCA
>JAAFHB010000080.1 GCA_010906965.1 Mariniphaga sp.
GATGCCGTTTATAAAGATCAGATTGAAATCAATCTTTCGGAACTGTACCCACTGGTGGCTTGTCCGCATCATGTTGATAACGTAAAAGCTGTTGACGAGGTCGCAGGAATACCGGTGCAACAGGCATTGATCGGCACATGCACCAATGGGCGAATGGAAGATTTGCTTATTGCAGCGTCCCTTCTTTCCGAAAAAAAGATACCAGCAGGTTTCCAGTTGCATGTAACACCAGCTTCCAAAGCAATTTATTTGCAGGCCATGTCTGAAGGAATCATCCAAAGTCTGATCGAAGCGGGAGCAAATATCCTGTCGCCGTCGTGCGGTCCTTGTCTGGGCACTGGTCAGGGAATACCTGCAGATGGGACCACAGTGATCTCAACGGCCAACCGCAATTTCCTCGGGCGGATGGGTAACAAAAATGCTTCTATCTACCTGGCATCTCCTGCAACAGTTGCCCTTTCTGCACTGAAGGGAATGATCACTTCACCGTCATCAAAAACCGGAAACGTTTTTCCGTTTCATGTAAAACAAACAGGTACAGTTGAAATTGCAGCCGGAGATAACCGTCGGCTAAACGATGTGTGGGCATATCAGCATGTTGACAACCTGAATACCGACCAGATGTTTGCGGGAAACCTTACCTACGAAATTGGCAGTGCCGATGGCAATAAAATCAAGCCTCATCTGTTTAAAGGTTTTGATCTCCTATTTGCTGACAATGTGTTGCCGGGCGATATCATCGTTTGCGGCGCAAATTTTGGTTGCGGAAGTTCACGCGAGCATCCTTCAGTAGGACTGGTTTCTGCCGGGGTGAAAGCTGTAATCGTTAAATCAGTATCGCGCATTTTCTTCCGTTCTTCTGTGAATCAGGGTTTACCCATTATCGTCCTCCCCGAAGCTGTGGCGTTTTATAAACCGGGCGATTCCGTCAATATCGATTTTGCAAATGGAATAATCAAAATCAATGAAACTGCCTTCAGGTTTAATCCGCTGCCGGAAAAACTGATGCAAATCCTCGAAAAAGGGGGATTGGTCAACTCAATCATTAACAATAGTAACTAACACGATAAAATTGAAAAACATGAATTACAAAATTCAGGAAGTATTAAAAGAACTTGGTATTGAAGAAGTAAACAAAGGCTGCTGTACCGGAACGGTATGGTCCGAAACAAAGGGCGATGTATTGACTTCCTACTCACCAGCCGATGGAAAGCCGATTGCCGGAATCAAACAGGCTATGCTTGAAGATTACAATCACGTAATTGAAACCGCGAAAGGAGCCTTTAAAGTGTGGCGAAAAACCCCGGCTCCGTTGAGAGGTGAAATCGTTCGACAGATTGGCCTTGAACTTCGGAAATACAAGGAACCGCTGGGAAAACTGGTTTCTTACGAGATGGGTAAAATTTACCAGGAAGGTATGGGAGAGGTGCAGGAAATGATTGATATCTGCGATTTTGCAGTTGGACAATCGCGCCAGTTGTATGGTTTCACCATGCATTCCGAACGACCTGATCACCGCATGTACGACCAGTATCACCCTCTCGGAATCGTGGGTGTGGTTTCGGCATTCAACTTTCCGGTGGCCGTATGGGCCTGGAATGCAATGCTTGCCATGATTTGCGGCGATGTGGTGGTGTGGAAACCCTCGTCGAAAGTATTTCTTTGTGCCGTTGCAGTTCATAAAATTGTCCAAAATGTTTTGAAACGTAATGATATTCCCGAAGGTGTACTGAACCTGGTTGCAGCTGGATCGAAATACCTGGGTGATGATCTGTTCAGCGACAAAAATATTCCACTGGTGTCGTTTACAGGATCAACCAAAATCGGCAAAAAAGTGGGGCGTCTGGTGGGCGAACGGCTGGGTCGGAGTATCCTCGAACTGGGTGGAAACAATGCCATTATTGTCACTCAGAATGCTAATCTTGAATTGGCTTTGATGGCTGTAATATTCGGAGCTGTCGGAACCTGCGGACAACGTTGCACATCGACTCGAAGAATTATTTTGCATGAATCAATCTATGAAGTCTTCAAAGAAAAACTGGTGGCAGCATACAAAAGCGTTCCTATCGGAAACCCGTTGGATGAAAAAACTTTGGTTGGTCCGCTGATCGACAGCTGGGCGCGCGAAACTTATTTACAGGCCGTTGAAAAAGTAAAAGCTGAAGGTGGCACGATCGTTTATGGTGGATTGGCGCTTGACGGCTTAGGTTATGAGTCTGGATGCTATGTGGTTCCCTGTATTGCAGAGGTAGAAAACCATTACCAGATCGTTCAGGAAGAGACCTTTGCTCCCTTGCTTTACCTGATCAAATACAATGATCTGGACGAAGCCATTGAAATACACAACAATGTTCCGCAGGGATTGTCTTCGGCTATGTTTACCACAAATATGCTCGAATCGGAACGTTTCCTTTCACAGGAAGGATCTGATTGTGGCATTGCCAACATCAATATTGGTACGTCGGGAGCAGAAATTGGAGGTGCCTTTGGTGGTGAGAAAGAGACAGGTGGTGGTCGCGAATCGGGATCTGATGCCTGGAAAGCATACATGCGCAGACAAACAAATACAATTAATTACGGTACAAAATTGCCACTGGCGCAGGGAATAAAATTTGATATATAGAAAACTATTTAGAATTTATTTTAAATCCCCTAAACTAAAAAATAAGGTGCAGCGCACCGGTTATATTTGTAGCTTAGATAATGTAATAAACACAGAAGGTGCAGCGCACCGTAATATTTTTCATAATGGCAAACACATACACACAGTGTTATTTTCAGCTCGTATTTGCTGTAAAAAACAGAGATGCCCTGATAAAAAAAACATGGAAAAACGAATTAGAAATGTATATAACTGGCATTGCACAAAATCACAAACACAAACTTTTGGCTATAAATGCCATGCCTGACCATATCCACATTTTTATAGGCTACCATATCATTCAACTAATTCCCGATTTAGTTGAAGAAATAAAAACTTCAAGTAATGCATGGATCAAGAAGGGAAACTTATCAAAATTCAAATTTGAATGGCAAAAAGGGTATGGGGCATTCACATACTCTCATTCTCAGATTGATGCAGTTGTAAAATACATCATGAACCAGGAGGCTCATCATCAGAAAAAATCATTCAAGGACGAATATTTGGAAATACTCCGTAAAAATGAAATTGAATTCAAGGATGAATATGTATTCGAATTTTTCGATGATGCGAGGTGGGAATAAATATTTCGGTGCGCTGCACCTTTCCCAGCTTTCAATCGGCTTTTTGCTACAAATATTTTGCGGCCCTGCCGCTACCTGCCAGAAATGAACGGTAAGACAGAAACAAGTAAGGTGATTTTAAATATTTATTTCCGATTCTTAAATAAATTGCATAATTGTAAATCATGCTAATATAGAAGTAAAACTGGAATTATTAATTTTAAATCCCCTAATTTGAATAACCGTCCCAATGGTAAATCGGGACGGAAAATGAATCCAATAGCAATTCAATCCTGAAATGGTTTAATATCACGATAAATGAATTGAAATTATTTTAACAATTTCAGATAGTTAGAATAAAAAAACTAAATTAACGAAAGGAAATCGATTATGAAGATTGGAATTCTCAGGGAAGGTAAGCAACCGCCCGATAAGCGGGTACCCTTTTCTCCTGAACAATGCAAGCAGATTACCGAAAAATTTCCGGTCGTGGAAATCTTTGTTCAACCCAGTAATATCAGGTGTTTCAGTGATGAAGAATACCGGATGGCTGGCGTTCCTGTGCAGGAAGACCTAAGCGCATGTGATGTTTTAATGGGTGTGAAAGAAGTGCCTGTTCTGGATTTAATTCCGGAGAAAATCTATTTTTTCTTTTCGCACACCATCAAAAAGCAATTGCATAACCGGAAGCTGTTGCAGGAGGTGGTCCGCAAAAGAATCCGACTAATCGATTACGAAGTGCTGACAGGAAAAGACAATCTGCGTATTATTGGTTTCGGGCGTTTTGCCGGTTTAGTTGGTGCCTACAATGGATTAATGACATTTGGAAAACGCAACCACCTGTTCGAATTAAAACCTGCACATCAGTGCAGCGATCTTCAGGAATTGAAAAGCATCGTAAGCGGCATTCAGTTGCCAGCAATGAAAATAATAGTCACAGGGGGCGGCCGTGTAGCCGGTGGAGCGCTCGAACTGCTTCGTGAAATTCCGTTAAGGCAGGTTTCGGTAGAAGAATATCTCGGGCATGATTCGTTTGGTGAGCCTGTTTTTGTTCAGCTCAATCCTGAAGATTACAATCTTCACAGAGACAATAAACCTTTTGATCTATTGCATTTTTTCAGACACCCCACCGAACACAACGGAAATTTTCAACGGTTTTGCAACCAGACTGATTTGTTGATTGGTGCTGCTTTCTGGGATCCAAAAGCTCCGGTTTTGTTTTCTTCCGAAGAGATGAAAAAACCGGATTTCCGGATTCAGGTAATCGCTGATATAACCTGCGATATTGAGGGTTCCATTCCATCGACTAAGAAAGCAAGCACCATTGCCAATCCTGTGTTTGATTACAATCCGGAGACCGGCGAACTGGAGCCGGCTTATTCATCCAAAAGAAATGTAACTGTTATGTCTATCGATAATCTTCCCTGTGAATTGCCAAAGGATGCCTCGCTTGATTTTGGGAATAACCTGATTGAAAAGGTACTGCCTCATTTGATAGGGGGAGATGAAGAGGAGGTCATTAAACGGGCAACGATCACCGAAGCGGGGAGACTGACGGAACAATTTATGTATTTAACTGACTATTTATCTATAAACGAATGAAGAATATTTTGATTTTAGGTGCCGGACTTGCATCGTCTGCACTGATTCGTTACCTCGAAAGTAATGCGAAAGAATTCGATTGGCAATTGACCGTCGGCGATCAGGATAAAGATTTGGTAAGCCATAAGACCTGTCCTGCCACCAGGGCAATTAAGTTTGATGTGTTTGACAGCGTGCAACTCAATGTTGAAGTTGAAAACGCTGATGTAGTGATCTCTATGCTTCCGGCGAAATTTCACCCGATCGTGGCCAAATCATGCCTGCGTTTTTCGCGTTCGCTGATAACGGCATCGTACGAGTCGCAAGAAATGCGTGGAATGGATGAAGAAGCAAAAGCAAAAGGAGTATTATTACTGAACGAAATGGGTCTCGATCCGGGAATTGACCACATGTCGGCCATGAAGATGCTGGACAGGTTAAAAGGGGAGGGGCAAAGACTTACCAGCTTCGAATCATTTACAGGAGGACTTGTGGCTCCTGAGTCGGATGACAATCCATGGCATTATAAGTTTTCGTGGGCTCCTATGAACGTAGTGCTGGCCGGACAGGAAGGACCAGCCAAGTTTATCCAGTGCGGAAAATTCAAATACATTCCCTACACCCGGCTTTTCCGTCGAACAGAATTTATAAACATTGAAGGTTATGGAAGGTTTGAAGGATATGCCAACCGCGACTCTTTGAAATACCTTGAAAAATACAATTTGCAAGGTATTCCAACCATTTACCGCGGAACACTACGGAGGCCGGGTTACTCCAAAGCGTGGGATGTTTTCGTTCAATTGGGGGCAACAGACAACTCGTATGTGATGGAAAACTCTGAGAATCTTACCCATCGCGACTTTATCAATTCTTTCCTGTATTACCACCCGACCGATTCGGTCGAGGTAAAACTTTACAGGATCATGCACATCGATCAGGACTCCGATATAGTGCATATGCTGGAATGGCTGGGCATATTTTCAGACGAAAAAGTGGGTATCAAAAATGCAACACCTGCTCAAATCCTCCAAAGTATCCTGAGTAAAAAATGGAAGCTCCAGCTCAATGACAAAGACATGATTGTAATGTGGCACAAAATTTCTTATATAGAAAAGGATCGTGAAAAAGAGGTGAATTTAACTTCATCAATGGCTGTGATTGGTGAAGACTCTAACTATACGTCAATGGCGAAAACAGTCGGACTGCCGCTGGGTATTGCTACTAAACTTTATCTGACCGGGCAAATCAGGCTTACTGGAGCACATATTCCGACCTGCAAAGAAATTTATGAGCCTGTGCTTAACGAACTTGAAGAGTTTGGGATACGGTTTAACGAAAAGGTGTTATAAGGAATCAAACAGATATTAGCCTTTGAATATATTTCAACGATATTATGGCTCTCTCCAACAAGTTCTGCGGGCAATGTAATTTTCCCGCAGAATTTCATGGACTGTCAATTTTTTACTTCTCAAAATCAATGTTTACCCATCTTTGTCCATCTTCCAGCACCGGTCTTCCGACTTTATTAAATTTGTACCTTTGCCCCTTGATAATAATATGAATGGATTTTAAAGATAAGACAGTAGCTTTTGCAACATTAGGGTGTAAATTGAATTTTTCGGAAACTTCGACCATCGCCCGGTCTTTTGAAGAAAAAGGATTTAAAAGGGTCAATTCCAAAGAGAAAGCAGATGTTTATGTGATCAATACCTGTTCGGTAACGGATACGGCTGATAAAAAGAGTAAAACGGTTATCCGTCAGGTGGCAAAGCTTAATCCTGCGGCATTTATTATCGTAACAGGTTGCTACGCACAGCTTAAGCCCGAAGAGGCGGCAGGCATTGATGGCGTGGATCTTGTTATCGGCGCAAACGATAAATTCAATATAACAAAATACCTCGAAAACCTCGATAAGCATCCGGAGGGGGAAGTGCACACCTGCGCATTCGGAGAAATCTCTGAATTTCAGCATTCTTATTCATTTGGCGACCGCACACGGAGTTTTCTGAAAGTTCAGGATGGATGCAATTATTTCTGTACCTATTGTACCATTCCAATGGCAAGAGGTAAAAGTCGTAATCCTTCAATTGAGAGCCTTGTAAACGAAGCGCGTAATGTTGCAGAACGGGGCATTCGGGAGATTATTCTTACGGGCGTCAATATTGGTGATTTTGGTCACAGCACGGGCGAGACATTTTTTGAACTGATCAAAGCACTTGATGAAGTCGAAACTTTAGGAAGGATTCGTATCGGCTCTGTAGAACCTAATTTACTTACAGATGAGGTAATTACCTTTATGGCTGAATCGAAAAGGATTGCACCACATTTTCATATTCCGCTGCAAGCAGGTACCGACGAAGTGCTTCAACTGATGAAACGGAGATACACGACAGGTTTATTTGCTCAACGGGTTTCGCGAATTCGTGAGCTACTTCCCGATGCCTTTATTGGTGTTGATCTGATTGCCGGTATGAATGGCGAGACGCCCGAACTTTTCGAAATGGCTTACCAATTTATTGAAAGTCTTGATATTTCGGAGCTTCATGTTTTTCCCTATTCGGAAAGAAAGAATACGAAAGCACTTAAAATTGCATTTGTTGTGCCAATCGAAGAACGTCGTCATCGCGCGCAACGACTGATTCAGCTTTCGGAACAAAAACATACTGCGTTTTGTCAGCGAAACATCGGCAAAACAGAGCATGTTCTTTTCGAAAATGAAAAATCGAAAGGGTTTATGCAGGGGTGGACTGCTAATTACATTAAAGTTGAAACTCAATACCAGGCTGAATTACTGAATGAATTCCGTACAGTAAACCTTTGCGGACTCAACGAAAACGGAACGATGGACATCAGCATCTCATAAAATAATTAACACTTGACGCGGATTGATAATGTCTATAAAATTGTAATCACTACTTTTGCAAAAAAATATTATGGATCTCGAGAAACTTTGCTTTGATGTTCAGGGACTTGCTAAAATTGCCGGTCTTTTTATTTCTGAAGAACGCGAAAAATTCAATATTGAAGACATTATCGTTAAGGGAAAAGCCGATTTTGTTTCTTACGTCGATAAACAAGCTGAAGTACAAATTGTAAACGGATTACGTGAATTATTGCCTGGTTCCGGCTTTATTGCAGAAGAGGGTACCGCCAAAAGTTCAGACGAAAAATATAAATGGATCATTGACCCTCTTGACGGAACCACCAATTTTATTCATGGTCTGCCACCCTTTGCCGTAAGTATTGCTTTAATGGACGAACAGGAGTTGGTTTTAGGCGTTGTTTATGAAGTCACACAAGATGAATGCTTTTATGCATGGAAAGGGAGCAAGGCTTATTTGAACGGCGAGGAAATAAAAGTTTCAACTGCCGCTTCAACAAGCGATGCATTGATTGCAACAGGTTTCCCGTATTCGGCTTTCGAAAAATTGGAAAGCTACATTGAGTCGATGCGCTATTTCATGGTTCACTCACATGGCTTACGAAGATTAGGTTCTGCTGCTACTGACATGTGTTATGTTGCAGCCGGAAGGTTCGAAGCTTTTTATGAACATGGACTTAAACCTTGGGATGTTGCTGCGGGAACGATCATTCTGCAACAGGCCGGCGGGAAAGTTGCAGACTTTAATGGCGGCGATAAATTTTTGTTTAATGGCGAGATGGTTGCTGCAAACGGTGCTTATTTCAATGAATTTTACAATATTGTACACAAATATTTTGTAGGTAGCCAAGTCTGAAAATGACATTGATAAGCCTCAGGTGTTGAAGTCATTCCTGAACGAAAGTGATAAAAAATGCTTGGATCGGTATTGATAGATTTACTTTTGAATAGTTAATATACTATTTACGAATCGACCGCTTTTTGCAAAGTTTCCATTAAATTTAATTGTGTGCTATGGAAAAAATCGGTTACCATCTTCTTAGGTCAATTACCTGGATCATTCATTTATTGCCGCTTCGGGTTAATTATATTTTCTCCGATTTCTTTTATATTTTTGGCTACCATGTTATTCGCTACCGCCGGAATGTTGTCAATCAGAATCTGTCAAACTCTTTTCCCGAAAAGACAAAGAAAGAACTTGATCTCATTGCGAAAAAATTCTATAAGCACTTCAGCGACAGTTTTGTCGAAACATTGTATTTCGACCGGATGTCTGTTACAGAAGCAAAAAATTGCGTGAAATACCTGAATCCCGAATTGCTGAACAGTTATCTTGATCAGGGAAGGCAAGTCGTTACTTTTTTGGGGCATTACAACAATTGGGAATGGTTCTGTAATTTACCATTCTATGCCTCTCAGAGATGCTATGGTATCTATAAACAGCTTAAAAGTAAATCATTCGAATATTTTTACTTCAAACTTAGAAGCCGGTTTGGCGTAATACCGTTAGAAAAGTCAGATACATACAGGAAATTGTTTAGCGATCACCAAAATGGTATTCCGTCCTTTTCGGGTTTTTTAGTTGATCAAACACCCAAATCCTTTGAGATTCAACATTGGGTGACTTTCCTGAATCAGGAAACTCCCGTCGTTCTCGGAGCAGAAAAGATTGCCCGTAAACTTGATACCGTTGTTCTTTTCCAACATTCAAAAAAAGTAAGACGCGGGAAATACGAAGTTGAATTCGAATTGGTAGCTGATCATGCCGGAGCGTGCCCCACGTTTGAGATCACCGATAAATGCACCCACCTGCTTGAGCAGCAAATTATTGATAATCCGGAGTTTTGGCTTTGGTCGCATAAACGATGGAAACATAAAAGAGAAATGGTCGTCAAAAACGGAAAGGAGGATCATTCTTTGAATTAACAAAGTGTCTTAACCAATTAAAACAGTTAAATTTGAAAAATATAAACTTTGTTATTTTCATATTTATTTAATTATTAACATTTAAAATTAATGATTAGCTATCACTTACTTCGTACATGTTCATGGTTAATACATAAAATGCCTCGAAAGGTACTTTATTTTCATTCTGATATTTTCTTTATCATCGTTTTTCACCTTGTCCGTTACCGTCGGGGTGTGGTCGATACAAACCTTGCCAACTCCTTTCCCGAAAAGACGAACAAGGAGCGGTATAAAATCGCAAAAGGATTTTATCATCATTTCTGCGACACCTTCCTCGAAACATTATATTTTGACCGGATTTCTGTCAGTGAAGGTACAGATTGTGTGAAATATCTGAATCCGGAATTGCCCAACAGTTACCTCGAACAGGGACGGGAAGTCATTGTCTTTCTTGGACATTACAATAACTGGGAATGGTTTGCCAACTGGCCTTTGTATTCAAAGCACAAGTTTTACGCTATTTACAAGAAATTGAAAAATAAGGATTTCGAGCGTTTCTACATCAACCTTCGAAGTAGATTTGGAACAATTCCGCTGGAAAGGGCTGATACATATAGGCAGTTATATAATGACCATCAAAAGGGGATTTCATCACTCGCGGCTTTCATATTTGATCAGGTTCCACGAATCCACGAAATTCAACATTGGATCAATTTTCTGAATCAGGATACATCTGTGGTGCTTGGTGCGGAAAAAGTGGCACAAAAATTAGATTCTGTAGTCGTTTTTCTTTATTCGCGAAAAATAAAACGCGGGCAGTATGAAGCTACTTACCATTTAGTGACCGAAAATGCAGGAGCAAGTCCCAAGTTTGAGATTACCGATCAATGTATGGGGTTACTGGAACAGCAAATTATTAACCAACCAGAATTCTGGCTTTGGTCGCATAAAAGATGGAAACACGACCATGCGAAAATTGAACAGGATAAACTCCTGAAAAATAGCTGATCAAATCATTTCCCTGTAAATATTGAAAAGAACCTGGTTAATTATTATACCGTATATTCTATGAGACTTTCCATCGTAATCTTAAACTGGAACGGATGTCATCATCTGAGGCGATTCCTCCCTTCGGTATTGAAGTATTCCAATTACGATTGGGCCGAAATCGTTGTGGCAGACAATTACTCCAGCGACGAAAGCCGGGAAGTGGTTGAAAAGGAGTTCCCCAACGTGAAATACCTACAACTCGACCGGAATTATGGTTTTGCTGAAGGGTATAACCGGGCGTTGAAGAACAATGAGGCGGAGTATATTTTGTTACTTAATTCCGATGTCGAAGTAACTGGAAACTGGCTGGAACCAATGCTTAAAATAATGGATTCAAATCCGTTAATCGGGGCATGCCAGCCTAAAATCATGCAGCTTGAACATCCCGAAAAATTTGAATATGCAGGCGCTTCAGGCGGTTTTATTGACCATTATGGTTATCCATTTTGCAGAGGACGAATTGTTAATTTTATGGAGCAAGACCTTGGACAATACGACCTTCCGATTTCGGTATTCTGGGCAAGCGGGGCCGCCATTTTGGTCAGGGGAAAGCTTTGGCACGAATTCGAAGGTTTTGATGCTGATTTCTGGGCCCATATGGAAGAGATTGATCTTTGCTGGCGGATGAAAAACAGGGGTTTCAAAATTGCCGTTTGTCCACAATCGAAAGTATTTCATTTAGGTGGCGGTAGTCTTTCGTATGGAAGTCCACAAAAGATCTATCTTAACTTCCGCAATAACCTGTTTCTGCTTTATAAAAACCTCCCTAAAGAAAAGTTTTATAAAATTATGTTTCTGCGAATGATCCTCGATGGGGTAGCGGCATTGCAGTTTCTTATCACCGGACAATTTACAGCTTTCACCAAGGTACCTGCCGCTCACCGCGATTTTTATAAAAGTCTTGGAAGACTCAGGAAGAAACGAAAAGTGCTGCTTTCGAAAGTTGTAGCGACTGATCATCCCGAAATCTATAAAGGAAGTATTATCTTTGATTTCTTTATTTCCAAAAAAAGAAAGTTTTCCTCTTTAAAATTTCCGGCAAATGAAATTTATTAATCTTTGCCGCACTATTGCCTTGGACTTGTTAAATAGTTAATTTACAGCTGGCAATTGGCCATTTGCTTAAGCCTTCAATCAATATCATAATTCATAATTTTTAATTCATAATTTCAATGCGCATCACCAAAGAGAATACGACAGCACTTTTTATTGATTTTCAGGAACGGCTTTTCCCGGCGATGAATGAAAAGGAGATTTTACTTAAAAACACCAAGATGTTGGTTGAGGGATTAATGATCCTTGGAATTCCCGCCGTGTTTACACAGCAATATACCAAAGGATTAGGCGAAACAATTGATGAACTTAAGTCGCTTGTTCCTGGTTTTACAGCGATCGAAAAGACCGATTTCAGTTGTGTTGGTGTCGAAGAATACACTGAATTTCTTCTGCATCATCAAAGTAGAACGATCATCCTGTGCGGAATTGAAGCACATGTTTGCGTGTTGCAAACCGCTGTTGATCTGAAAGAGGCAGGTTTTCATCCCATTGTTGTAACCGACTGTATTTCGTCCCGTTCGGCCCTTAGCAAGGAAAGTGCTATCGACCGGTTCCGATTCGAAAATATCATGACAGCCACCAGCGAATCGATCCTTTTTGAACTGACCCGTTCTGCCAAAGCCGAAGGGTTCCGGGCGATTTCGAAGTTGGTAAAGTAAAAGATTGGATTACATCACAATACGCTTCGAGGGGTATTTTTCTAAAACATAATTACACATATGAAAAGCATTACCTGCATTTTCTTTTTACTATTTCTCTATACATCAGCTTCTCTTGCACAAACAAATACGATTGTATACGGAAGTAATCCGCAGGCTGGACATTATGCCAGTATTAATGGTATTAAATTGTATTACGAAACTTACGGAAGTGGCGAACCTTTGATTATGTTGCATGGTAATGGTGGATCTATTGAAGCATTTAATATGCAAATCCCTTTCTTTGAAAAGTATTATCAGGTAATTGTAATTGACAGCCGGCTCCAGGGAAAATCAGGTGGTTCACCCGATCGTATTTCGTATGATCTGATGGCATCGGATTTCTGCGCGCTGTTAGATTATCTTCAAATCAAATCGGCCAATGTTTTAGGGTGGAGTGACGGTGGTATCGATGGAATCATTATGGCAATGAACTGTCCAGAAAAAGTAAAAAGGTTAGCTATTTCGGGAGCCAACATTGTCCCCGATTCTACTGCAATGAGTTATGCCGATATACTTGGCATGAAGGATTTTGTCGAGAATAATAAAACAGCCTCGAAAAAAGAAATTGCTTTGACTCAAATGATGATCGATCAGCCCAATATCCCATTTACTTCACTCATACAAATTCATTGTCCGGTATTGGTAATGGCTGGTGATCATGACATGATAAAACCTGAACATACAATCAAAATATTTCAGTCGATACATGGCGCTTCACTTTGTATTTTTCCCGATTCAAATCATGGTGTTTGTCAGCAGCACCCTAAATTATTCAATGAAACAGTGCTCACTTTTTTAACCAAATAAACTAAGTGTCATATTTACATATTTAAGGTCTTCTGAAAAGCCCTCTTTTGCCGGCGAATATTTGTCTATTGGTATTGGTACCAGATATTGTTGTAGTTGGATGCTTAGTCGCCGGTTTTTATGTAACTTCCAGAAGCCTGGTTGGCATGCTGGGAGCAGTATCCGCTAACATTAGATGTTTTGTTTTTACATCGATTACCCGCTTTGGTGGTTCCACTGCATTGAACAGACATTGAGGCTTTTCCTTTTAATGAAGTAGTACCTGTACTTTTCCAGGTCCATGCATTTACGGAAAGTGTTTTTTCGATAAATATTTCCTGTTTATCGGGCAGGAGCGGGAAGAAGTCAATGCCCGTAACCGACTCAACACTGTCAATCGAAACTGCAAAACTTTGAAGCGGTTGTTTTGTGCCTGCGTTGGGCAACAGAAAGCCGATTCCTTTAATAATCGGTTCGGTGTAATCAAGAATCACTTTGTAATAATATTTCGGTACCGATACTTTATCATTTCCGATAGTTGGTAATCCATTTGTCAAAACCGGACCTGTAATTACATAAACTGCTCCATCTTCAATTGCCCATGCACGCACCAATTCTTCAAGACTCTTCCATATTCCCCGGTTGAAACTTGCATTCTGCGGACTCATATTGCTGTAATAAAACGATTCGGCCAGTGCCGTTGAAGACCAGCCCATATCGGCAGCAGGCGCCATATGTCCGCGATCGTAACCACTCCCTTCATAATCTGCATTATTGGCAGATCCTGTTGTAACAAGCGGGTCTGTAATAAATTTGTTTGACCTTTTAAATCGTTTGGTCGTCTCTTTTTTCGTTAACTCGTAGGCAACCCAGCTTGCCTGTTCATGATTTTCGTTATACAGCAACGAATAGCCGGTATGGGTAATTATTTTGTCCTTCACATAAGTCTTAGGAATCTCTAAATGCGGAATTTTGTAAACTTTCGCATCTTTAATGGGGGAGCTGTCGGCATAAACCCATGATTTGTTTTCAAATAACAAAACCCATTTCCCCTCATTTGTAAATACTTCCTGTTGTCCGTAAGAGGGAACCTGAAAGGCAAAAGTAAACGATAGTAACAGAATAAATCGGATCACAGTTGTTAGACTTTTATGAATTACCGCAATGCAAGAATAATTAAATATTCAGAATTATGAAAATTCGATGAATGAATATTTGAAAAATAAATTTTAGTTTATTATTTGAAATTGTGAAATACATTGTATTTTTAAACATTATTTTATTCAATGAGCTTAAAATATAAGAATACAAAAACGATTGACGGTCGAACCTATTTTAAAGATGATTCAACCCGGATTCTTACAAACCTTAGATTCTTATTGCACGAAATGGATGTAAGGACCGAAGTTGTTGGAAATAAAATCAAGTATAAAGATATATTTAGACCAGGAACTTTTTTCCCGCTTAAGGAGGGTGAAATTCGGTTGTTCTGGTCCGAAATGGATAAAATCAGAATTGAATGGGAAATCAAACTTAATGCCCTCTTATTCTTTACATTTCTGCTTGGCCTGATTGCGGGCTGCCTCTGCTGGTTCTTTCTTAACACAATGCTTGTTGGTTCAATTATAATCGGGGCAGCAGTATGGCCTTTTTTATTTATCATCTGGGGTCAGTGGATCATCCTTGAAATCAACGATCTTGTCGAAACAAGTTGCACTATGTGATTTCGGAACAATTGTTAACGCTGGTTCAGTGATCGTTGCTTTACCACAAACTTCAAACCGGGTTGTTTTTTATACCCGATCAGAAAGCCTATTCGGAAGTTGCAACAATTAAAGTTGCCGATACACCAACCTATTCGTATCCCTTGCTGACAGGAAATATGCTGTTTGTAAAGGATAAAGAGTCGTTATCGATGATGATTCTGAAATAACTGATATTGTGTATATTTCTTCAAAAGATGACAAAGAGTGGTTGTTTTAAAACGGTGAAGATGAATTAACAGGATTTGAAACAACTTCTTTATGTATTAAAGACTAACCTGACTAATATAAAAACCTATGATTAAAAACTTTTTTGAATACCTGAAAAACCCTGTTTCGACTGATGATCCGGAAATCTTTACATTCAAAATCTATTTCAAACTGATTGTCCTTGGTTACCTGCTGGTGTTTATGTCATCAATTTTTGTGGCTATTATTCGTACTTTTAACGTATTACCACACTATTTCAATCCAAAAATAGATTCATTAAAAGGAATAGATTCTATTTTCTTTTTCCTGTTCGTCATATTGGTTGGCCCACTCATCGAAGAAATACTCTGCCGGTTGAACCTGAAAATAACAAAGCTGAACATCGCTGTATTCTTTGCAGTATTAATACCGGTAATCATTAAATTAATCTTCTTTCGGGCGTTTCATCTATATTTTTATCTTTCATCATTACCCTTATTTATTGGAATTTACTACGCAATAAATCGATTCGGTTTTGCTTCGGATAAAATAGAAATCTTCGTAAAATCGAAGTTCAAGTATGTTTTTCACCTTTCTGCAATTGTTTTCGGAATGATTCATTTAACTAACTACGATACAATTTATTGGTGGATGATCGTTATAATTCCGCTTTTAACTGCTCCATACATTTCAATGGGATATTTGTTTGGTTATGTGAGAATGAAATATGGATTTGTAAATGGATTTTTAATGCATTCAACAGTAAACTTCATCAGTGTATTACTTGTAATGACAAAGCATTTCATTCACTTTCTGCAATAAGTTCATACTGTGATTCATGGTACCATTCATGTGAACCGTGCTGGCGGAAATTTCTAAATCCTTATGGTAACAAAAAATACTTCATTAAATTTGTTAACCAATGTAAGCTTAATGAGTATAAGAAAATATATAAGGTGTGATAATATCATAAAAAAATCTATATATGTTAAAACCATTGAGCCTGGCAAATAGTATCGTATTATTATCCAGTATTTTTAAAGATCCGGAACGTAAGTCTGTTCCAATTATCATAGGTGAAGCCATTCTTATGGCATTCAGACAAAGGTGCATTCCTATGCATTACATAACTCGTTATTTATATAAGAAAGATCACAGCAATATATTTAACTCATTTTCTGACAAATATCTTACTGGTATAAGATCAGGATTTAACGATCGGGAAGTTTCGGAAGTTTTGGAAAATAAGTTGTATTTCAATCTTTTCTATGGTCAGTTTGACATCAGTCTGCCAAAGATACTGATGTATAATCATAAAAATATGTTTGTCGTCCGGGATCGTGTTTTATGCATAAATAACTCACAGGATTTTAAATTGATTTTGACAAGCCTGATAAGTGATAATGATCCAGAAAGTTCCATTTTTATTAAAAAAACTTATGGAACTTATGGCGGCAAACGAATCTACAAAATAAATCAGGAGCAGTTAGCATTAGACACAGATTTTATCGACAATCTTTATGAGGAAGTTATAAAAGCTGGTTATCTGTTTCAGGAAACAATTTGTCAACATCCTGATATGGATAAATTAAATCCTTCCTGCAACAATACAATACGCTTAGATACTTTTATTGATCATACAGGAAAAGCAGAAATTATTTCTTCATATGTTCGTATGGCCTTTAATAATTTGCATGTAGATAATATAAGTTCTGGAGGTTGCGCCGTTAAGGTAAATCTAAATACCGGGCAGCTTGAAGAATTTGGATACCAGTCTTTAAGTTTGAGTCATGGAAAACGGACGACAGAACATCCTTTCACTAAAACCGTATTCAAAGATTTTAAGATTCCTGAATTTGAAAAGGCAAAAGAGCTGGTGCTTAAAGCAGCTTCATTGATGCCTGGCTTACGACTTATTGGATGGGATGTCAGTTTAAGTACTACCGGACCTGTATTGATAGAAGGAAATTCATATTATGATATCACCGGGAGCGATCTATTGTATGGCGGTTATGGTTCCAATCCTGTTTTTAGAAAGGTTTTAGAAGAATACAATCATTCAAAATGGTCGTAATCTACTGTTTATCTGCGAACTTTAAAAATAGAAAAGTGCTGATTCAGGGTATCCTTCATGTGAACTGTCTTTACAAAAACCTCTAAAACCAATTACATGGACCGATCACTATTTCTCAAACGCATGGCCGGTGTTGGTTGTTGCGCAGCAATGGTTTCAACTCTTTTAAGTACAGCAAAAGCAGTGCCTTCAGCTCCTTCTGCGAATATGTCTTTTATGCCGGGAACCGAACCCGACGAATTGGCGAACACAAAAATGGAGCGTGACTTTATCCTGAACTGGGTCAATGATTTAATGGATACAATGGACAAGGTTTTGGATGAAGAGACATATATCAAATTGATTGAAGGATGCGGACGTGGATGTTATAACCGTCACCAGTTAAAAAAAGATATTTCAATTGCCGCACAAGGTGATCTGGACAAATTACTGACGGCCTATAAAAAGAATTTTGAGGTTTGGAAGGAAGATGATACTGTTCATATCCGCTATGGAGAGAAATCACCCGGGTGTTATTGTCCTGTTTTAAAGAATCAGGCTTACAATACAAAGGGCATGCATTGCAATTGTACCAAAGCGACACACCAGGCGATCTTCGAAAATGCATTGGGAAGACCTTTCAAAGTCGATATTCTCGAATCAGTCAGGCGTGGCGGACAGACTTGCCATTTCCTTGTGCATGTTTAATTAAAGAATGAATAATCCTTTATCGGATTGTCGGATTAACTCATTAATCAAAATCAATCATTGCCTTCATCACCCCATCCCCATAGGTAGTAACAAGATCAAAAGCCTCTTTCGTATTGTTAAAACTGAAACGGTGCGTGGGCATTTTATCAACATTGATCACCTTATTCTCCATGATTGCAAGTGCCTCTTCAACTGAATGGTTTTGTCGCCTGATGCTTTGAATGCAAATTTCTTTTCGGCGCAACATATCCACACTGAAGCTCCAATGATCAAATTCGGGAATGCCGATGATCATTAGCTTACCGCCCGGTTTTAGCATTTCAATCGCCTGGTCCATTGCTTCCTGTTTACCACAACACTCGAAAACAACATCCAGCAGTAAAGGTTCTGCTTCTTTAATTCCATTAACAACATCCATATTGGCAGGATTTCCGGTCCACGTTGCACCGCAAGTTTTGGCAATAGCCAACCTTTCGTCAATTAAATCAGTCACGTATATTTTCTCCGCACCTTTTGCAAGGGCAGGTAAAAGAACACTCATCCCGATAGGACCGAAACCAAGAATTCCAATTGTAGCATCTTTCATCGGTATGGATTGATTCACCGCGTAAACACCAATCGCCAATGGTTCACTTATCGCTGCCTCGGTATAAGTCATATTATCATTGATCAGGAAACAGCTGTCCTCTTGCATCACAATATATTCGCTCAGACAACCTTCGGCTTGCCCCGGACAACCCAGAAAACGAAGTTTCCGGCAGGTATGCGGTCGACCAGCTAAACATTGATCACATTCACCACAAGGCATGGCCGGTTCGATTGCAATCCTGTCACCGCGTTTAACCTTCGTTACTTTGGTCCCGATGTCCATCACTTCACCAGCTCCCTCATGTCCGACAGGAAAAGGGTACTGTACAACCTGACTTCCGATTTTACCCGATGTGTAGTAATGAACGTCTGATCCACAAACACCAACGACTTTCATCTTAATCAACACATCAGTTTCTTTCATGATAACAGGCATCTTCACATCCTGCATCTCCATCTGTCTGATTCCGGTAAGTACCATTGCTTTCATATTGGCAAATTTAAGTTGATGAATGCTTTTAAATAATTAAGACCAGTCGCAAAGATATGCTTTTTGAAGAGTTTTGGAATTCTGGCGTTAAATTGCACTTTACAATTTGTGTAAATCACGTATCATTTTGTATATTGACGGCTTTGAATTTCAGGATATCTTTGTTGTGGCTTTAATTCATTCTGTTTAAAATTCATACTTTTATATCCAAATAATTCAAAAAGTAAAACCGATCATGAAAGATCAACAAATCAAACAGGCATTTGAATATGCAAAAACGCGTTACGCGGATCTTGGTATCGATGTTGAAACAGCCATTAAACAATTGGATAAACTATCTATCTCGCTCCATTGCTGGCAGGCGGATGATGTTACCGGTTTCGAAAATGGTGATGGAGAACTTACCGGCGGTATTCAGGCAACAGGAAATTACCCGGGAAAGGCAAGATCAATGGCAGAGGTTCGTTCCGATCTTGAAAAAGCGATGTCGCTTATCCCCGGTGAACATCGCGTGAATCTCCACGCTTTTTATGGTGATTTTGGAGGAGAAAAGATTGACCGTAATGAAATTGAACCAAAACATTTTCAAAGCTGGATCGACTGGGCTAAAAAGAATAATTACAAACTTGATTTTAATTGTACCTGTTTCTCACACGAAAAATCGGCTGATGGATTTACATTATCACACCGTGATCCTGCCATCCGCGAGTTTTGGATTAATCATGTAATTCGCAGTCGTAAGATCGCCGAAGAGATGGGTCGTCAATTGGGTTCAAAATGTATTCACAATATATGGATACCTGATGGATCAAAAGATATTACCGTTGATCGGTTGCTATATCGTAAAAATCTGAAAGCATCACTGGATAAAATTTTTGAATACAAAACCAACGACGATTATATGCTCGACAGCATCGAATGTAAACTGTTCGGTCTGGGAAGCGAAAGCTATGTGGTAGGTTCTCACGAATTTTACATGGGTTATGGTGTTGCCAATAACAAAATGATTACCCTCGACTCCGGTCATTTCCACCCGACTGAAGTTATTTCGGACAAGATATCTTCACTATTGCTTTTCGCGCCTGAGATAATGCTTCATGTTAGTCGCGGAGTGCGTTGGGACAGTGACCACGTAGTGATCTTAAACGATGAATTGCAGGCACTTTCGCAAGAAATTATACGTGCAAATGCGCTTGATCGCGTTCATGTTGGTCTCGACTATTTTGACGCATCTATAAACCGGATCGGGGCTTATGTTATAGGAGTTCGTGCCACTCAAAAGGCATTTTTACAGGCATTGTTAGAACCAATTACACAGTTGCGAGAATTTGAAGCCAATGGCAGGAACTTTGAACGCCTGGCTTTGCTCGAAGAGGCTAAATCATTCCCATGGGCTGCTGTATACGATTATTATTGTCTGCAAAAAGGTGTAGTTGCGGCTGACGCTTACATCGCAGATATACAGCAATACGAAAAAGAGGTAACTAGCAAACGATAAGCTGACAGATAAATTTAACTAAACAAAACGATGAATGCATTATTAGGGATTATTTTTCACGCCCTTGGCGGCGGCGCTTC
>JAAFHB010000081.1 GCA_010906965.1 Mariniphaga sp.
CACCGGCTGATGTGATCCCTTCAGCAAGATTACCAAGCTGAACTACATCACCCGATGAAGGAACATTATAAACATCTTCGAGATGTTTTTTCAGTTCATTAATAACAATAGTTAAACCATGTGATATCATCGCTTAATTATTCTAGAATTAATTCAACTCACATAACTGAATTACCTATTTAATTTTCAATATTATAAAGTCATGTTGGAAAATATAAAGGCAATAAGTCTGTGATAAAAAACATTAATTACGTGGTTTCAAATGAAAGGTTTCAAATTTTTTAAATCTAATGTAACTTTTTTTTAAATAGTCTAAATAATAATAAGAAGTCTCATCGACAAAGGCAGTAAATCTGTCAATATATTTTTGATAGCATTAATTATCAAGACTATTATATTCATTTTGCGGATCTTCTGAAGAGGTTGAATTTTTATTGCCCAAGGGGATTTATTTTAATTGGCAAAAACAATCAGCCAATTTTGATGTTAAGTAACTAATTGAGACAGGAGCATTACAAAAACAATCATCTGTCTTTGACTGATCGTTATAAAAGTTTGCACCTTTGATCCTATTGTCAGATTATTATTTGTAATTTTATGACTCATTAACAATTGAATTTTAAGAACCCTATTGATTATGAAGAAGAAAAGTAATAAAGTGCTGTATTTCAGCATTTTTGGCGTTGCATTGATCATTCTGCTTATCGTTGGGAAAAAGGTGGGGTGGTTTGGTAAAGATATGGCATTGAAAGTCGCAACGGAAAAAGTTCAGAAAAAGGACATAACCGAAATTATCACCGCTAACGGAAAAATCGAACCACAAATGGAGGTAAAGATTAGTCCTGAAGTACCAGGCGAAATTATTGAACTTCCAGTAAAAGAAGGTGATGAAGTAACCAAAGGAGATCTGCTCGTTGTAATACGTCCTGATATTTACATTTCGAACCGAAACCGATTAGAGGCTTCGCTCAACAGTCAGAAAGCCAGGTTGGCCCAGGCAGAGGCACAGTTAGTTGAAAAAGATCTAAATTATAAACGTTCAAAGCAGCTTTTTGATAGAAATACGATCGCAAAATCAGATTTCGAAACCATTGAAGCCGCATGGAAAGTTGCGGAATCAGAAGTACAAGCCGCCCGCTATGGCGTCAAAAGTTCCGAATCGAGTCTTAACGAATCGCAGGAAAATCTTACAAAAACAAAAATCTACTCACCTATTACAGGAACTGTTTCGAAACTAAATGTAGAAAAGGGAGAGAAAGTAGTTGGAACCAATCAGTTTGCAGGAACCGATTTAATGATTATTGCAGACCTCAGCAAAATGGAGGTAAAAGTTGAAGTGAACGAAAATGATATCGTGAATGTCGAAAAATCGGATACTGCCAATGTGGAAATCGATGCGTATCTGAAACGTAAATTTAATGGTCAGGTAACCGAAATCGCAAGCTCCGCCAATGTTTCAGGAGCTTCAACAGATCAGGTAACTAATTTCAATGTAAAAATTCTGCTACTGCAGGAATCTTATATGGATCTTTTGAATACAAATCCAAAACGTTACCCTTTTCTTCCGGGAATGTCGGCAACCGTTGAAATACGCACCGAAACCCGTCGCGGTGTAATATCCGTTCCGATTCAGGCAGTAACAACCCGTGCAAACGATGGCGCGTCGAAAAAAGATGTCAGTCAACTTGAGACAGAAACCGAAGAGGCTGACAAAAATGCAGAAAAAGTGACAACCAAAGTTCCCGAACAATTTGAAGTTGTTTTTGTTAAACGCGATGGTCTTGCCCGTCAGGTGAAAGTTAAGACCGGAATTCAGGATAATACAAATATCGAAATTCTTGAAGGTCTTAATCCGGGCGACGAAATCATTGTTGCACCTTATGGTCTGATTTCAAAAACATTAAAAGATTCAACATCAATTGAGGTGGTAAAGATTGATGATTTATACAAAGTAAAGAAGTAATGGGGCAGCGCTTAATTCATATTACCTTGTTGATTGACGATTACGACAAGGCTATCGATTTTTATACACAAAAGCTTAATTTCAAACTTGTTGAAGATACGGTGTTAAGTGAATCAAAGCGCTGGGTACTCGTTTCACCACCAAATTCTGACGGTTGCTGTTTGTTGCTTGCAAAAGCCGCCAACGAAGAACAATCCGGCAAAATCGGGAACCAAACCGGTGGTCGCGTTTTTTTGTTTCTGGAAACCAATGATTTTAAGCACGATTTCGAAAATCTTAAGGCAAACGGTGTTTCAATTATCCGCGAACCAGTCATCGAAAATTATGGTACCGTAGCTGTATTTGCCGATCTTTACGGTAACCTTTGGGATTTGATCGAACCCGCCCATCAAAGCTGATTTTCACATTCCCATTTTTTAATCATGATTATTGGATATCTTCGTAGTTCAATTTTTTAAAAGTGGGTAATGTTTAAAAAAGTGGCAGGTTGGATCAGATGGATTTTAATCAGGATATTAATGGTCCCAGTTTATTTTTACAAATATGCCATCTCGCCAATGACACCGGCATCGTGTCGCCATATCCCAAGCTGTTCTGAATATGCAATTGATGCCCTAAAAATCCATGGTCCAATAAAAGGAATTTATTTGGGTACCAGGCGAATATTAAAATGTAACCCATGGGGAACACACGGTTACGACCCTGTGCCTCCAAAAAAATTAGTTAAAAGAAAATGAGAAGATTTATACTACCATCACTGTTAATTGGAATATTGCTTTCAGGATGTTTATCGGGAACGCCCAAATCAAAAGAAAAAATTGTGTTCGTGAGCATCTTGCCATTGAAGTATTTTGCAGATAAAATTATTGGTGATGCCTACAAAGTTGAAGTGACCGTTCCTCCGGGAGCAGGTCCCGAAACCTATTCTCCAACTCCAAAACAGATGATGATGCTGGGCGAAGCAAGTGCCTATTTTTCGATCGGATACCTTGGCTTTGAACAATCGCTGCTTGAGAATTTCAAATCCACAAATCCAGATCTGCAGTTTTTCTCAACCTCGAAAAGGATTGATTTAATTAAGGAAGAGAAACAACACGGCGATCATGAACATTTAGAAGGTGTTGATCCGCATATCTGGTCGTCGCCGAAAACTGCCCGCCTGATTGCATTGAATATCTTTGATGGAATGGTCCAAATCGATCCGTCGAACAGTGATACCTACCAGAAAAATCTGGACTTACTTCTGGCTGAGATTTCAAGAGTTGATTCAACGGTGACAAATTTACTAGCTAAGGCAACTTCGAAAAAATTTATCATTTTCCATCCGGCTTTGGGCTACTTTGCACGCGATTACGGATTCGAGCAGTTATCAATTGAATTCGAAGGAAAGGTGCCATCACCGAAGCACCTGCAAACAGTGATAGAGACCGCTAAATCTGAAAATATCAAATTTGTGCTGATTCAGAAAGAGTTTGACCAGGAGAACGCCGAGATAATTGCAAAAGAAACAGGCAGTAAAATCATTCAGATCGATCCACTCGACTACAATTGGCCGGAACAAATGATCTCGATTGCTGAAAAATTATCAAATACACCACAGTAACGTGCCACAAATGGACTCATTAGTCGAAATACGCAATTTATCAGCAGGTTACGGACAAAACATTGTTCTGAGGGATGTTAATTTATCAATTCAGCCATTCGATTTTGTCGGAGTAATAGGACCTAACGGAGGCGGTAAAACCACTTTACTAAAAGCACTTCTTGGCTTGTTATCCCCCATATCTGGCGAAATAAATTTTTCGGAATCGATGACAGAAGGTAACTCACACCGCATAGGTTATCTGCCACAAATCAATAACATTGATCGTAAATTTCCAGTTACTGTTTTTGATGTTGTCAGGTCTGGATTGATGTCACGCAAGCGTCTCACAGGGCGCTACAACAGCGAAGAGAATGACCGGGCAAATGAGCTGATGTCGGAAATGGGGATTTCAGGAATTCGGATGAAAGCAATTGGAGAACTCTCTGGGGGGCAGATTCAGCGGGCGCTTTTGTGTCGCGCACTTGTAAACAGTCCAAAACTGTTGATCCTCGACGAACCGAATACCTATGTCGACAACCGGTTCGAACGTGAATTGTACGAAAAGCTGAAGGTTCTGAACGAAAAACTGGCAATTCTGCTGGTTTCGCACGATCTGGGCACCATCTCAACCTATGTCAAATCGTATGCATGCGTAAACGGTTCGTTGCATTACCATTCGGGGAATAAAGTGACACCGGAACTTCTCAAATCGTACGAATGTCCGATCCAGATCATCACACACGGGGAGATTCCTCACACTGTTCTTTATAATCATAAATCCTGATGGAAAACCTGATTGCTTTATTCAACTTCGGATTCTTCCGCAATGCTTTTCTTGCCGCGCTTGTTGCAAGTATAACATGTGGAATTATAGGAACTTATATCGTTTCGCGTCGTATCGTGTTTATCAGTGGAGGAATTACACATGCTTCGTTCGGAGGAATCGGGATGGGCTACTATTTTGGATTTGACCCCATACTTGGGGCTATTGCTTTTGGGATTCTGTCAGCACTTGGGATCGAGTTTTTCACGAAGAGAGCCGATCTGCGCGAAGATTCAGCCATTGCAATGCTATGGTCACTTGGAATGGCATTAGGGGTGATCTTTATCTTCTTAACTCCGGGTTATGCCCCCAACCTGATGAGCTATTTATTCGGAAATATTCTCACGGTTTCGAAAAGCGATCTGATTTACCTGTTTATACTTGCAGTTTTTGTCATTGGCTTCTTCCTGACATTTTACCGAATGATTATCTTCGTCTCGTTCGACGAAGAGTTTGCCCTGACCAACAATGCACCGGTCAGGCTTTTTAATGCCTTACTGATCAGCCTTGTTGCGCTAACGATTGTTTTAAATATCAGAGTAGTAGGGATTATTTTGGTGATGTCGCTTCTGACCATTCCACAAGCAATTGCCAACCTGTTCACAAAACGTTTCGACATTATGATAGTCTATTCAATCCTGCTTGGATTTGTAGGTTCAATAACAGGACTTGCCTTTTCGTATATCTATGATATTCCTTCAGGAGCAGCCATTATATTTACACTGGTTGTGCTGTATGGAATCATTAAAACCGCATTTCTCTTTTTTGGGAAAGCACAAATTAAACATCGCGAGAAAGTTAAAATTTAAGCAGCTAATTTTCTCGCTTCTCTCCATTACCCAGCTCTGTCTTCAAACTACCGCCCATTTGATGATCTCTTTTTACTAAATGAATCAACGTCAAATAATACGGTAAACCTAATTGTATTTGCAAGCGGATTATTACGTTGAACCGGAATTACATACGAAAAATCTATCGCAGCTACGTTCATCTTCACGCCAACACCAGCGGTAAAAAACTTCCGGTTTCCTTTATTTTGAGCTTCATAAAAATAACCTGCTCTTAAGGCAAACTGCTTATTGTACCAGTACTCAGCACCGGTTGAGATCGTAAACTCCTGCAATTCTTCCTTTAATCCACCGGGGGCATCCGAAAAGGAACCAAAAATGGAACTAATAACCGACTGGTTTGAGGTATTGTCGGGAAGAACCACTACTTCACCATTTGCGGTATAACTAAGTTGTGTCTTAGGCGTAGGAACAAGCAATTTATTAAAATCCAATGATACCGAAAAAGAGTTGTAATCATCTATTTCGTTTGTAAATGTTGTTCCCAACCGCATATTTGCCGGCAAAAACTCTTTGTTCTGCCCTTCATCGTAAGATATTTTTCCCCCAATATTAGAAAAATTGATACCAGCCGCAATTGATCTCGAAGCGCCGGTTCCACCCCAATTATTAATATAATAGAACGATACATCAGTCGCCCAAGCATTCCCGGCAGTATAAGTCTCAGCTCCGATTCCTCCCGAAAGATCTGAACGGATATAACGCATTGCCACGCCTCCGGATAATCTGTCAGACAACTTCCGTGAATAACTAACATCGAATGCAAATTCACTTGGACTAACAGTTCCAATGGTCGTTTGATCCAGACCTGTGAGGGTTATATCACCCATCGAGAAAAAGCGAAGTGATGATGCAATTACCTCATTACTATTAAGCCTGTAATATCCAGACACATATGCAAGGTTGATGTCGTTAACCAATTCGCGAAGCCACGGTGTATACGAAAGCGAAAATCCAAATTTTCCTTCGGTAAATGCATATTTCGAAGGATTCAGGTATTGAGAATTGGCATCGGGCGACGTGGCTGCTCCGACATCGCCCATTGCCCCATGCCGGGAATCGGGGGTGATGGTCAGAAAAGGTACGGCCGTAGAGATCGGGTTGTAGCGGACTTCCTGACCGGTAGGCAACGACTGACCAACTGCAATCACGCTAATTGAGGACAATAAGAGTAGGGAAATAACCCTTGATTTTAGATATAGGCTCATGTTATATATGAGTAAAATAAAACTTAATTTATCAAAAAGCAAAGATGCAATTTAAGATTAATTTTTGCATTCATTTTGGAAAAATTATTTCTAAGCTGACAGTTTTAAGTGTATGATCATGATCGTAATCAAGAACCAAATTTCCGGACGAACTGTCGATTAAAAGGCTGTTTAAAGTCAATGATACCTCTTTTACCGCCTTTCGAAATCCTTCAATCATGTTAACAGATAAATCCATGTTGTCAAAACCTGAAACATTGAATCTTGCTTCATCCTCCAATTTCAGATTGGCATATAAAATTGGTTTACAACCTATTGTATTCAACGTTACAATTCCATTCTCATTTTTAAGCAGTCCAACTTGTCCGATCGCGTGAAACAATGACGCATTTTTAGCCGGGAAAGTTGGGTTGTATTGGGTAATAAGGGCTTGTAATTGTTTACCGGTAACTTCTGCTCCGGTTTTTTGAAGGAGTTTCATCACCGCTATCACGCCAGCCACTTTTGGATGACATTTATTTTTGATCAGGAAGCTGTATTCATTATAGATATCTTTCGAAATATCAGATTTTGTGCTGGTCCATGACAATGGAACTATTCCGGCGGTAAAACTTTTTGAGCCAGTAAAAGAAAGACCTGACTCATCGGGTTTACTAAATCCATTCCTGATGTTTCTTTCATCTTCGTTCGACCATTGTGTAGTAATGTTTTCCCCCGAACGATCGAATTTCACCAAATAGGTTAACGATTCATTTTCGGCGGCTGAATCCATTCCTATCTTATTCATCCATACCAAATCACCATTTTGATTAAACTGGGCCAGGAATAAATCAGATTTGTTTGGTTCGCTTTGAAGTTCTTTCTCATCCATAAAGATCTTACCGGTGAACGAACCTGCAATGTAAATCTCGTCGTCGCTTGCTTTCGTTATTGCAAATGGAAGTGCCTTTCCATTTCCTTCAAATTTTCGAATCCATTGCAATGAGTTCCCACGTGAAAAGCATGCCACAAATGGAAAACAAGATGAGCTTCTATCGGAGAAATATCCTGTAATCAATGCCCTTCCCTGGCGATCAAAAACGACATCCTGACTTGTACCGCCACGCAATGCTCCCAGTTTTCGTGCCAATTCCCATATATTTGATGCGTCATTTTGTTGTGAAAAAGAACTTGAGAGATCAATCAACTGTGGCGTTAACCCCTCAAAAGCAGGCATCGTCACCCCAATAGGAGCGTTAAGATAAGTTGGATCTGTAATGTAATATTTATCCCGGTTCAAATAATAGTAATTACCATCTACCGGTGTATCGTAACAAACTGCTGTTGAATAATAATCAGGAAACTGAACACCTACAACCGGCAAATGAAGCAAAATTCTGACAAGCCATGAATATAAGACGGCCTTACTTGTATCGTCACCCGATTTCGATGCAATAACCTCTTCCGCAAACCGGTTGTTCGAAAAATCATCCTTTTGATTTTTTCTCACATAGGTAAATTCTTTCTGCACAAATTGTTGCAAAAAGGCAGCCGATTCCAACCTGTCCATTTTCGACAATATGGGGTAAAACTGTCTTAATAGGTTCTCTTTTAACACGGAAGAAACCGGAGCTCCAAAATAAACGGAAGCATCAGTCTGCGGATAATCTTTGTAAAATCGGATAGCCTCGGGATTTGAATGCATGGAAAATTCGAAATTTTTGTTGTCCCACCGAAATGAAATCATTCGGATTGTAGGTTTTCTGCTGAAATTTAATGACTTATAAAAATTTAAATCAATCCTGTCAACATTGTCGGGAAAAGGATTCTGGCAGGTAACCAACAACTGACTTCTCATTTCGCGATCAAGATAAAAACGCGTCTGTCCGATTACAACAAACTGTTTGGAATAGATTGTATTTTCGGAAGGGAATAAAACCGTTGTGCTGTTCTGGTTAAATGCAAGTCGCACGTCAAAACCCGACCGAATCATTAAAGCCCAGGTTAACAGATCAGCATTCAATACATTCCCTGCAAAAATATGATTTGATGTTGCTTTCACTAACTGAAAATAGCCCCAATCGCCCATGCCCAGTAAATCGCGATAGTCCATCAGCTGATCAACCAACTGATTGCTGTTTGACCTGGCAAATGAGGTCCAAAATCCGGAAATCGAATCTTCGGATAAAAAACTGATCTTCGACAGCACCAATAACTTGTCGAAATTAATGCTGATCTGTTGTCCGTAAAACCGGAAAACAATTTTTTGTGCGTTAAATGTATCAGATTCTGGTTTTCTGATTCTGGGAATCAACTTAATCTTGCCATTTTCATGCTCTTTGTCGCCAATAATATTCGAGAAAGCAAGATTGACAGGAGGGTTCATGTCAAGGTCTGCCTCATCAAAAACAAGCTGCTCAGCCGGATGCGAAGGTTCATTCGCAATTCCGGCAATAATGGAATAATCGGTCCATGTCTCCTTTAAATAACTGGCAAACTCGTCATCGCGGATTTCCGAATATTTATAAAAATCAGTACTGGTATATAATTTTTCCTTCTGACTCCCGGAGAGAATTGCAAAGTTATTGTTTTGCCAAAGTTTTCGTAATTCATTAATCGACTGACCGCTCACATTAAGACAGGTAAGTCCGAGCAGAAAACCGGCAAAGAAAAAGCGTGCCATTTTCCGCGCACGATGCTTCACGAAAATGCGAATCAATATACTCACACTGTCATTTTTAAATTAGACGCTAAAACCAGAATCGATTGAAATGCAGAAAGATTAAACCGAACTCAAATCAGCAATTTGTAATAGGCAAATTTACAGAGAACAAACATTTATAACAATAATAATATCAGTTTTTTAGTGAATTAATAACCTATACTTCACATTCACTTTTCCATTTTTAAGAAATATTTACATTTGATTCTAAAGCAGAGAAATGCTCTTAATTTTTACCAAAAACTATAACATTATTTCCCGGAACACTGAATTACGTATTTCCCATCAACGAGTCTGAAGCCGATCCGTTTCAAATAATCATTGTGCGCTTTGCTTTGCGGCTCGAAATATAGATACCGGTAATCTAAGAAATCGATGCAACGTAATTCACAATTATAAAATGTTTTAGCAAGTTCCGATTCCCGATATTTCGGCACCATATAATCGATACAAATTCTTAGTGTTTCGACATTTTTTATCTCGGCAATGATCACACCCACCGTTTCCATCTTCGACAATATTAAAGCAACAAGGAACTCTTCTTCAATTTTAAAATCAAATTTCGGAAAGAACTTTGTGATGTCATCATGGTAATAATCAAGAAAATATTGAAGATATTGATCTTCGTGATCCTGAATGAAAATGACCTCTAACGGTCTGGTTTTACTGGTATTCTGACGGAATCTTAGGATGCTCACAATGCCGGCAATTACTGCAGAGGAAGCAAGCATGTATGATCCCAAAATCAAACCTCCAATCAGGAATCCAACGATTACAAAGATACAAAACAGCCAGCCTTTGGTTTCCGGCTTCACCCAAAAACTACCGGCAAGCAGAATGATTGCTATGAAACCGTAAAACACGCTGATATAAGTATTAGTCATTATCATATACCATCGGAACAAAGGAAGCAAAGGTTTTGTTTAGTCAATCAATGCGCTCGTCCTTTCGTAAAGCAAATTACAACCCGTAGTTGATGAAAACGATAATGTTTTTTAACTAAAGAGATGACTTTAAAGTCTAATTTCGCACTATTTTTGTATAAGAGCAAAACATTATGGAGTACATCCTTAAATTGCTAACCGTTTTTTTGATTGCAAGTGTCAAATACTTTTGGGCAACACCTTATTCCTTTGGCATGAAGCTAAATGAATGGGAAACAATATTTTTTATGGAAGCCGGAGGTATTTTAGGCTTCTTGTTTTTTTATTATTTCTTCGGATTTCTCTTCAGGGAATTGAAATTGCTTTGGCCGATTGTATATCATTTTACCCCGGTATTATTTAAGGTAAGGTTCGAGATGTGGCGGAAACGTCGCAAAATACAACAGTTAAATGCAAGGAAGTTTACAAAAAGGAATAAACTAATCGTTCGGATGCGCAAACGTTATGGGATGTGGGGACTCGTGGTTTTGTCCCCAATAGTTCTTTCAATTCCAGTGGGGGCTTTGCTGGGAAACAAATATTTCAGGCACGACCATCACTTTATACCCTATATGCTGCTTTCAATTGTAATTTGGGGAATTGTGTCGGTCTCCTTTTTCAGTACATTCATGAATCATTAAGATCGGAGTTTTCTGAGCAATTTGCCGGATCGATTGATAAAATCGGCCGAACCAGCACGAACGACACGCCCCACGTTTATCATCCGAAAAAATAAGTTGAAAAATCTGATTGAAAAATTGTTCATCAGCTATGACCATTCTTTTCCAAATCTCAAGCTCACCACCTCCAATTGAAAGAATCCTCAGTTTAATACTCTAAATATCAGAATTATCGCAAATTTCTTTCACGGAGATAGTCATAAAAACCTAATTGTGATTTCACCTTTGGTTCCGTACCTTCATTTTTTATCGTGTTATTTAAATCGTTATCAAGGATTCTGGAAGCTGTGTTATCCTGCCATTGCAGATTGAAAAAATCAAGCAACTCCTCCCTAATTTCAGAATCATAAATAGGAACGGCAACTTCCACCCTTCGATCAAGGTTCCGCGACATAAAGTCGGCTGAGGAGATATACAACTTTTCGTCGCCCCCATTGAAGAAATAATACAATCGCGAATGCTCTAAATATCTATCGATCATTCCAATTGCCGGAATATTAATTTTTCCGTCGGCCGAAGAAGTATACATCGAGAACATTCCTCTTATATTCAACCTTACATCAACGCCACATTTGGCAGCCTCATCGATTCTGGTGATAATCTCGGAATCAACCAGGTTATTACATTTCAAATAGATACGAGCCTCAATTCCGGCTTTTGCATTCAGAATCTCCTGTTTGATCATTGCAATCATTTTTTTCCGCATCGTAAAAGGCGAAACCAGCAGGTGCTGGAATCTTCCAATCTTGTAATTACGATCGAAAAAATCGAAGACCCGCGTCACATCCCGCGTAATATTAGGATCGCAAGTGCATAAGAGTTGATCAGAAAAAACTTTGGCCGTAACCTCATTAAAATTTCCGGTACCTACAAAAGCATATTTCTTCGTCTCTTTATTCTCTTTACGGGTAATTAGGCACAACTTTGAATGGACTTTCAGCCCTGGAACGCCGAGAATTACTTTAACATTCTCTTTATCAAGCATACTTCCATATTCAATATTCTCCTGCTCATTGAAACGCGCCCGAAGTTCGAGAACCATTGTCACCTTTTTCCCGTTTCGCGCGGCATTAATTAAAGCATTAATAACATGAGAATTGCGTGCCATACGATAACCAGTCATTTTTATTTCGGTCACTTTGGGATCGATAGAGACTTCGCGCAATAAATCAATAAAATGAAAGAATGAGTGATATGGAAAGTGAAACAGAATATCACTTTTGCTTATGCTGTTCAAATAAGTTTGCCCATGTACAATTTTCCGATGCCTTACAGGACTAATCGGCTTATAATAAAGATGCTCAGCCCCTATCATCGGAAAATCCATGAAATCTTTAAAGTTATGGATTCTACTTCCTCCGATAACAACATCTTCCTTCTTGAAATTCAACTTATTGAGTAGAAAAGAAAGCAAATTTTCAGGAATTTCCTTTTCGTGGACAAACCGAACAAGCGCACTGTTACCACGTTTCACTATACTTTTGGCAACCAGTTTCACATAGCTCTCTGCCACATCATCATCCAGATCGAGTTCGGCATCTCGGGTTAGTTTAAAAATATAAGAACTGATTTTTTGATAACTGAACATGTAAAAGGTATCGTCGAGTTCGTACCGAATAACATCCTCAAGCAGAATAATATGTGTTTTATCATCGCTCGAAGGTATGATAACAAACCGTGGCAACAGATCGGTTGGTACTTCAATCAGGGCATATTCCGATTTTTTATTCTTTGCCATATCCACAGCAAGATAAATCGCATCGTCGCGCAGGAGTGGTATATTTGTCCCTTTTTTCAGGATGATTGGCATTATACGCGGTCTCACCTCCCGCTTGAAGTATAGCGAAACATACTCACCCTGTTCGGATGTCAGCTGCTTCTCATTGACAATAAAAATATTTTCATTCGCCAGCTCCTTCAATATCTGGTTGTAGATGTCTTCGAACCGGCTACTGTGCTCAACAACAATATCTTCGATCTGCGAAAGAACTTCACGCGGATTTCCTCCCTCGGCAAGCACTAACTGGCCAATCATTGCCAATCGCCGAAGGATGGCAACACGCACCCTAAAAAACTCATCAAGATTGTTTGAATAAATCCCAAGAAACTTAAGCCGCTCTATCAATGGGACTTCTGGTTTTGAGGCTTCCTGAAGAAGCCTTTCATTGAATGATAACCAACTGATTTCTTTACTCCTGAGTATTGTATTCATGGCTTAAATTCCAAAATTAATTTCCTAAAGATAAAATATTCATCTTAAAAAAAATACTTAATACATTACTATAAAATAGAAATACTTCATATATGTTTGTATTTCAATGAATTAAATTATTTGACAAATCCCAATTTCTGCCTTTTAACTTATCAAAATGATTTTCCATCGAAATAGGAACATCTCATCCCCTATCGCGTATAATCCAACCAGTAACAGAAGAGGATCGTCACATTGATTTTTTTGCATGGACCAGTTTTTTCTGTAAATTTGAAAAGATGTAATATCGGGACTATGATAACTGAGAAAGAGATAAAAGACAAATATAAGAAGATTTGCAATCTGCTGTCGGAACGGAAACTAAAGCCTGCCTTCGACCTTCTGGAGCAATTAATTTCGGAGAGTGGTTTAGGTGAATTCCATGATGAATTTGTCAGTCTTGAGCAAAATTACAAATATATGCTCAAATATACCGTCGAAGGGATCAACGATCCTGAACGTCAAAAAATCTATGAGCATTTATTAATTTCTTCGTTCGATCTCGCAGACAATACCTACGAGCGACTGAAAATGAAACTTTCACAATCTGTTGAATATCAAAAAAAACGCGGATTTACTAAACACTTTATCACAAACTTTGATGAGTTTCTAAAAGAGCTGGACAAATTTTCGATACATAAAGAGCTAAGGAATCTTCTGAATGATCTGTCCGGAAGTGATGTAAAAATGGAAGCAGAGATTCATTTGCAAAAAATTTATACCATCTTCTATCATGTTTGGTTTACCAACCGGATGACAGAAAATGAAATTCAGTTTGTCCGGTCATTTTTAGATTACGATAGTTTTCCTTCCTATGAAAAATCGCTTGTGGTAACTGCGCTTACGCTGAGTCTTATGCGGCACTTCGATGAAAATAAAATTATTCTCCTTTTTAATGCCTACGATACTTTAGATGAAGAGATCAGTCAAAGAGCGCTGATCGGCCTACTAATTGGCATCTACTTTTACGACCAAAGAATGCCATTTTACCATGCGATCACTGGCAGGTTAGAAATTCTGATTGAAAACCCACGGTTCAGAGAAAATTTTGAAAAATCGATTCTTCAGTTTATCCGCAGTAAAGAGACCGAAGAAATCCAACGGAAGCTTCAGGATGAGATTATTCCGGAGATGATTAAACTAAGCCCCAACCTCCGTAATAAATTAAGCATCGAGAGTTTACTGGGAGAAGGTCTTTCCGAAGATAAAAATCCTGAGTGGAAGGAGATCCTCAAAGATGCTCCGGGACTTATGGGTAAAATGGAGGAGCTAACAGAAATGCAGTCTGAAGGAGCTGATGTATTTTTAAGTTCATTTTCAATGCTAAAGCAATATCCATTTTTTAGTGAATTGGCCAATTGGTTTTTCCCGTTTACGCCTGATCACCCCGAAATAAAAAGAAATCCGATCAGCAAAGGATCTGAAGATCCAGCGTTTATTCAGCTGATTATGAAATCACCGGTACTTTGTAATTCGGATAAATACTCGTTTTTCTTCAGCATTGCAAATATTCCACCCGAGTATAAAAAGATGGTCTCAGATTCATTGTTAGTTGAATCGGAGCAACTTGATGAAATTGCAAAAGATGCATCGTTTCTGGCACAAAGTAAAAAAGCCGAAACGATTATCAGTCAATATGTCCGCGATCTTTATCGTTTCTTTAAAATTCATCCGCAGCGCGATGGTTTCGAAGATATTTTCGCCTGGCGCTTCGACTTTCATAATAAATTTGCCTTTTCAAAACTGTTAAGTGAAGACCTTAAAATTCAGCGAAGTATCGCAGAGTTTAATTTTGCAAAGAATTATTTTCATGATGCTGCCGACATTTTCGAATTATTGCTCCGAAGCAAAGATGATGCAGAAATACTCCAGAAATTGGCCTTTTGCTACCAGAAAATGGGAAACTATGAAAAGGCACTCAAGTTTTACCTTAAAGCAGACTTGTTTGATCAAAATAAAATCTGGAATCTTAAAAAGATCGCACTTTGCTACCGCAACCTTAAAAAACCAATAAAAGCACTCGAATATTTTCAACAGGCCGCCATTCTGGAACCTGAAAATTTAAGTCTGCATGTTTCGATCGGGCAATGTGAAATGGAGATGAAATTATATGAAGATGCCTTAAAATCATATTATAAAGTTGAATATCTTTCGCCTGGGAATAAGAAAATATGGCGCCCAATTGGTTGGTGTTCGTTCCTTCTGGGAAAAATTGAACAAGCAGAGAAATACTACGATCGGCTGATTATAGATGATCCAAATAAATATGACCTGTTAAATATGGGGCATGTTCAATGGTGCCTGGGAAACAGAAAGGCAGCTCTTGCTTATTATAAAAAAAGCATAAACGATCCGGGAAGTTCTGAAAAAGATTTTATGGAAGCTTTTGATGAAGACTTACAGCATCTTATCAAACAGGGCGTTAATGCGGATGATGTTCCAATTATGCTCGATCAGTTAAGATACTTTCTTGAAGATTAGCTTTAAAAATACCGTGGCACAACCTGCCGTCCCCGGCGGCTATATACAAAGTCATAGCTGATCAGAAACTCATGTGTACCCGAATTAACCTGGGTTGGATGGAAGGTTGTCTGATCGTAAGAGTATCCAAATTTAAGCTGAGTATTTACATTAAACTGGAATATTAGGCCATACGAATTTTGCATTCGATAGGTAGCCCCAATCCAGACCCGATCGTAGAGCAGAAAACTTCCCGAAAGATCGACGAAACTTGGGGTACGTTCTGCCCACCGATACAAAACCGTTGGTTTAAACTTCAGCACATCACTTAGAAAAAATACATACCCACCCATGCCATAGAAATGGAGCACCTCGCGGTAAACATTTTCACCATTCTCGTTTTGCATCCTGTTTTTCAAAATTTTGGGGGAAGAGACGCCGAGAAAAAACCGATCACTGTGCCACATTACACCAACACCAAGATTAGGAAGAAAATTAATCTTGACATCATTGGCAAAAACCATGTCATTGGGGTCATTGACCCATAAGTCTGTAAGATAGGCCTGTGAGATGTTAAATCCCCCCTTTACTCCAAATGAGAGAAACTGATCCTGACGTAGCTTAACATGATAGGCATAATCAACATACACGCCATTTTGACGGATCGGACCCCATTTATCATTCACAATCGACAATCCAAGACCAACATTGTATCTGCGCATCGGGCCACTAATCGTCAGCGAATTTGTGTTTGGAGCACCTTCAAAACCGACCCATTGGGCACGTGAAATACCGGTAACATTTAACGAACCTGAAATGCCGGCATAAGCAGGCTGAATCGTCAGTATATTATTCATATATTGAGTAAACACAGGATCCTGCTGCGAAATGCCATAAAACGACATTCCGATCAACAGATAAAGTGTAAAACCGGCAATCCTAACGAACAATATGTTGTTGGTTTTTTTCAAGAGAAATCATATTAGCCATCAAATGTAGTTAATAATTCAAAGGAGAATTGATAGTAAAAGAGAATAAGCCAAATAATTTTCGTTTAAGGTAAAAAACGATGGAATATTTTACAGAAAAAAATGTACGCGATTAAATCGCGAAAACAGAAAGTTTGTGGTCCGGAGATATTTATCGCTTTATTGTCAAGGATATCAGAATGCAATGGAACAATCGCGTTATTTAAAAATCGTGCTATCCGAAGTATTTAAAAGCAGAACGATAAAGAAATATTTTGCTGTGTTTAAATTAATTATTTTACCTTTTATCACATAAAACAACAAACAGGATCCCCCTCGCGGCTTGGGAGGAGATTCCTGAATGAATTGCTATGCTCGTTTTGAAGCGAACAAAGCAAAATAATTATATAAATTGAAGTAAAAATCGAAAAAGATTCCGTTTTACCCGGCAATCATCTCGTTGTATTGATCGGCGGAAAGCAACTCATCCAATTCGGCTGCATCACTCATTTTAATCTTGATTAACCACCCTTTTTCATAAGGATCGGTGTTAACAAGTTCTGCGGCATCATTAAGTGTCTCGTTCATTTCGAGAATTTCGCCCGAAACAGGCATAAACAGGTCAGAAACCGTTTTTACAGCTTCGATGGTTCCAAAAACCTCTTCTTTAGCCAAAGTTTCTCCGACAGTTTCTATTTCGAGATATACGATGTCACCCAATTCGCCCTGTGCGAAATCCGTGACACCAATAAAAGCAAATGCACCCTCAACACGAATCCATTCATGGTCTTTCGTGTATTTCAAATTTGATGGAATATTCATTGATATAGCTTTAAATGTTTCAGATTTTATTTTCCAAAAATACGATAAATAACAATGACATAAACCTGATTTTTGGCACTATCGATATCAAATTATCATACAGCTGATTGAAGGCATTTTGGAAATATTGCTCAATCGCTTTTATAAAAGCAGGATTTTCATTAAAATTGAGGCGAAAAACAGTTACAAAAATGTTCAGAGCAGAGATAAAATCACTTTCAGATATCAACTATATCGCGGCAAGATTTATACAGGCGCATCCGGCAGACCGAATATTCGCGTTTTACGGCGAAATGGGAGCAGGTAAAACAACTTTCATTAAGGCCATTTGCGAAGAAATGCAGGTGCTTGACTATGTTACCTCACCAACTTTTGCCCTTATCAATGAATACCGGACAGAAAATAACAGGGCCATTTTCCATTTCGATTTTTACCGCATCAAAAACATCAGCGAAGCCTTTGATTTTGGATACGAAGACTACTTTTACAGCGGTGATTACTGTTTTATTGAATGGCCCGAATTGATTGAACCTCTTTTACCTTCGATTACAGTAAAAGTAACAATCAGGGAAATTGAGAATGGCAGAAGGATCATCGAATCACTTTGATTGCAACCAATTTATATTTGTTCGATTTCTGACCAGTGATTAAGCTGATTTTGGTATCTTTGGATACTTAGAACAATCGAATCGGCCGGAAATATAAAAGTTGTGCCATTTACAAAGTAGAAGCTCATCTATAATACGCATATTATGAATCAACGGAAAGGTGATAAATTATCAGCACTGGCTAATGACCAGCTTCTTCCCCGCGAAGAGCTTTATAAAAGATGTCCGCGCAATATTAAATTGAACATCGGCATTCCCGACAATTCTGCATGTATAGAGTACAGCGTGCCATTGACCCCTCAATCTATTGAATTACTTGTGAATAACGGACATGACGTATTTTTGGAATCGGGAGCTGGCAAAGAAGCCAATTATTCCGACAAAGCCTTTTCGGAAGCAGGAGCGGTGATCTGTAAATCGGCAGCTGAAATTTTCCAGTGTGATATTATTTTAAAAATGGCACCTTTCACACACGAGGAGACAGAGTTAATGAAAGGGAACCAATTGCTTCTTTCGCCACTCTACCTGACTTTGCAAACACAGGAATCGGTACGTCGGCTAATGCGGAAAAAAGTAACTGCTGTAGGTTTCGAGTATATGAAAGATGAAAACGGGATTTTCCCTGTTGAAAGAATTTTCAGCGAAATCATGGGGAACTCGGCAATGATTGTAGCCAGCGAATACCTAAGTACGGCCCGAAACGGGAAAGGGGTAATTTTAGGCTCGGTAACAGGTATTTCACCCACAGAAGTTGTAATTCTTGGCTCCGGAACGGCTGCAGAACATGCAGCCCGGACTGCTCTGGCCCTGGGCGCAACAGTAAAAGTTTTCGACGATTCCATTTCAAAATTGATGGATTTCCAATCGCGGCTTGGACATCGGGTTTTCACTTCTGTTTTTCATCCAAAAGCGTTGCGTAAGGCAATGAAAACTGCTGAGGTTGTGATCGGTGCCTTGTCGATGAATGAAGTGCCAAAAATGATCGTACCCGAAGAGATGGTCGAAGGGATGAAAGAGAATTCAATTATTATCGATCTCAATATTATTCAGGGAGGCTGTATCGAAACTTCAAGAATTACCAATCTTAAAAAACCAACTTATATTGAGCATGGCGTTATCCATTACTGCGTACCCAATATGACATCTCGGGTTGCACGTACAACGTCAATTGCAGTAAGTAATATCCTGGCTCCGATGTTACTTGAAATCGGGCAGTCGGGCGGTGTTAACCAGTATGTCAAAACCAACCGCGGGTTTTGCGAAGGAATCTATGTTTTCAATGGCGTTTTAACGAACCAGGATATTGGCGATGTGCTTAATATTCCGGTTACCGATATAAACCTGCTGATGGCAGCATTTTAGGTTGCTGATCAGCCTACTTCAATACTTCATATTGCAGATATTCTCTCTATCCGTCGTTAATAAATGTTCACGCTTTGTGAACTTGCATCCATTTTAAACGTACTTTTGTATGAAAGTCCATCTGATAAAGAAACAGACGATCGAGAAATTTGTCGCTAATAATGCGAGGAGTAGAAGTTCCTTCCATCTTTGGTTAGCGACCTTAAAATTTGCTGATTGGTTTCAGCCAACAGACATACAAAAAACTTTCGGATCAGCTGATTTATTGGGAAACAACTCGAAAAGGGTAGTGCTTGATATTGGCGGAAATAACTTCAGAATGATCTGTAAATACTCGTTTGGGGACAAAAATGTCCATCTATTCATTTGTTGGGTTGGCACTCACACAGAATACGATGAACTATGCAGTAAAAATCAACAATATACGGTGAATAATTATTAATACACAATTATGGAGACGCTTAAATATAAAGTCATTAAGACAGATAATCAATATCAGGATTATTGTGCAACGCTCGAAGAATTGCTAAATGCGGAGATAAACAATTCCAGTCAGGATGAAGTTGAATTGCTGACGCTTTTGATTGAAAAATGGGATCACGAGCATAACTCGTTTGAAGATTTAAATCCAATAGAATTGCTTAAATCGCTAATGAATGAGCATAAATTGAAATCAAAAGACCTGGTTGAAATCTTAGGAGTGAGTAAAGGATTAGTTTCGGATATTTTGAATTGCAAGAAAGGATTGTCGAAAGAAATAATCAGGACACTTTCATCGCATTTTAGTATCAATCAGGAAGCATTCAACAGATCATACAAGCTAAAATCTCCGATTAATGCGCACTTGCGCAATGCGAGCGTAATGAATACCTGCAAAATACTCGAAGCAGCCCAATAAATATGCCATCAAAAGCAAACGTAATTTAAATGCTTATTGTCAGTTCAAATTATTCCGATGAAAGATAAATACTTACCGATGGCAGCATTTTAAAATTTCACCTTTTGAAGGTTTTCCAAGGCGAGCGCAATTCTCGCTTCGAATAAAACACTTGAGACAATTTTCTCGGGATAAAATCAATATAAAATTCAGACTTTCCTTAAGCTCATTTATATCAATTTCAATTGCAGCATTTTAATCCTCCGCAGCCAGTATCATCATCGAGATAGGATGTAAGCGAACCAAACTGGTCTTGGTATATCCGGCACCATTGGGCATCACCTCCCCATTTTGAGCTACAATCAACCAGTTTTCCATCGGGATATCGTACTCAACCGAATAGCTATTCCCATTCAAAAGTACCAATATACGACGCCAGCGATCTCCATTGGCATGAT
>JAAFHB010000082.1 GCA_010906965.1 Mariniphaga sp.
TCAACATTCGGCCATGGATTCTTAACCTTACCCAATGATTTTAAAATCGGAGGTACAATGTCGTAAAGCATGTTCACCGTATTAATCAGGTGGTCATCCTTCACGTATTTTTGTGCGAATATCTGTTGGGCAGTAAATCGCGGATCAGTGACACGTAAAACAGCATGGCCGTATCCAGGAATCACTTTGCCTTCAGAGATTGTCTTACGAACATATGCATCAATCTTCTCGCGTACTACTTTTTCATCGGTACTATCGCCTATTTCTTTTAACATTTCGGCAATCCAATACATCACTTCCTGATTGGCATAACCATGTAAAGGACCGGCAAGTCCAAGCATACCGGCTGCATATGAATAATAAGGATTACTTAGGGCTGATCCAACTAAATGAGTTGCATGGGCTGAAACGTTACCACCTTCATGGTCAGCATGAATGCACATATACATCCGGAACAAACGGTAAATTTCTTCACTGTCATAACCCATCATATGCGCAAAGTTAGCGGCCCAGTCAAGATTGCGATCGGGTTCGATAAAGCTGCCGTCTTTGAAACTGCGACGATAAATGTAAGCCGCAATCACAGGAAGACGGGCAATCAGATTCATTACGTCTTCATAGGTCGTATCCCAGTAGTCATTTTTATTTAACCCTGCTCTGTGTGCTTTTTGGAAAATCGAATCAGTTGCCATAGAAATGATCCCGGTGCTAAACTGCGTCATTGGCTTACTGGTGGTAGGCATCGCTTCGATTACCTTAATAACATGATAAGGTACATGGCTGCGGTTGTACCATTCTCTACTCAAATGATCAGCATCCTCACGTGTAGGCATTTCATCCAGCAGCATCAGATAAAAAAGACCTTCGGGCAAAGGTTCACCTTCGGGCTTGATTTTGGGGAGTTTCTCCTGCAGATCGGAGATTGAATGTCCGCGGTACCTGATCCCGCTTTCAGGATCGAGTTTTGAAGTAACTGTCAGCAAACTTGTCATTCCTTTCATTCCTGTTAGGATTTGGTCAATGTTTACATTTTCCACGACAACTTCCCCGAATTCGCCTATTAAGCGTTTTACGACAGCTCGTTCTTTTTCACCCTTTTCAAGTAGCTTTTTCTTAATATAGTCCATGTGATTGCCTATTAGTTGGTTCAAATATATGATTTTTTACCAGATGAATTTGTTGAATGAATACAAATAATAACTCATTAACAAAAATTAAGGAAAAAGGTTGGCAAGAACGAACAAAAATGCACAAAAAAAAGAGCAACTCGCGTTGCTCTTTCTATTATAATAACTGGAAAATTATTCAGCTTTTTCTTCAGCGTCAGTTGCAGCAACAGGTGCTTCAGCAACTTTGGCTTCTGTTTTTGGTGTAGCAGTTCCTTTTTTAGGAGCTACTTCAGCAGCAACAGCATCGCCTTTTTTCCTTGATCTGCGTTTCTTACCTACCTCTTTCTTAGGAGCAGATAACATGTTTTCGTTATAGTCAACCAACTCAATAATACACATTTCTGCATTGTCACCAAGTCTGTTACCAACTTTCAAAATCCTGGTGTAACCACCCGGACGATCGCCGATTTTAAGTATGATATCGCGGAAAAGATCAGTGACAACAGTTTTGCTTTGCAGCAAACTGAACACTTCGCGACGATTGTGAGTAGTATCACTTTTTGCACGGGTAATGATTGGCTCAACATATACACGTAATGCTTTGGCCTTGGCAACGGTAGTGCTGATCCTTTTATGGATAAGCAGTGAATTTGCCATATTTGAAAGCATCGCATGACGATGAGAAGTAGTCCTCCCTAAATGATTGAAACTTTTTTTATGTCTCATTTCTTTTATTCCTTGTCTAATTTATACTTACTGATGTCCATCCCGAAACTCAAACCGAGGTTAACCAATAAATCGTCAAGTTCCGTCAGTGATTTCTTTCCGAAGTTACGGAATTTCAATAAGTCATTGCGATTGTAAGTAACCAATTCACCCAGTGTATCAACATCAGCTGCTTTAAGACAATTTAATGCCCTAACAGACAGGTCAAGATCGATCAACCGATTTTTAAGAAGTTGTCTCATGTGAAGAATTTCTTCATCGAATTCCTCATTGGCAAACTTCTCATCTGAGTCGAGTGTAATTTTCTCGTCGGAGAAAAGCATAAAATGGTAAATCAGAATTTTAGCTGCTTCCTTCAAGGCATCTTTAGGATAGATAGATCCGTCAGTTGTGATTTCGATCACCAATTTTTCGTAGTCGGTTTTCTGTTCGACACGATAGTTTTCGATATCATACTTTACATTTTTGATTGGGGTGAAAATAGAATCAATCGGGATTACTCCAAACTCTTCTTCCGAAGGTTTATTCTCCACTCCTGGAACATAACCGCGTCCCTTTTCGATTGAAAGCTCAATCTGAAGTTTCACATCCGGTTCCATATTGCAGATCACCAATTCCGGGTTTAGAACTCTGAATCCAGTGATGAAATTATTGATATCTCCAGCTTTGAACTTATCCTGACCAAAAATGGTCACAGACACTTTTTCGCTGTCGAAGTCATCCACAACCTTTTTGAAACGGATCTGTTTCAGGTTAAGGATCATCTCGGTTACATCCTCTATTACACCGGGGATTGTAGAAAACTCATGCTCTACCCCTTCAATTTTGATCGTTGTGATTGCGTACCCTTCTAAAGAAGATAACAAAATCCTGCGAAGTGCATTACCTATAGTAATACCATAACCAGGCTCAAGCGGACGAAATTCGAATTTACCGATTTTGTCATCCGACTCGATCATTATCACCTTATCCGGCTTCTGGAAAGCTAAAATTGCCATAAACCTAAAAATTATTTTTATTTCGAATACAATTCGACGATTAATTGTTCCTTGATATTTTCCGGAATTTCTTCGCGGCTAGGAACATTCAAAAACTTGCCAGCTTTGGCTTCGCTATCCCATTCGAGCCATGGAAATTTGTTGTGGCGGTTCACTGCAAGCGCATCTGTAATCGCAATAAGCGATTTAGATTTCTCGCGAACACTCACAACTTCTCCAGAGCGAAGTGTGTAAGAAGGTATGTTTACTACCGATCCGTTGATTACAATGTGTTTGTGCGATACCAACTGACGGGCAGCTGCACGTGTTGGAGCAATGCCTAAACGAAATACTACATTGTCGAGGCGGCTTTCGAGTAGCTGTAAAAGAACAGTACCTGTAACACCTTTGTGAGAATGTGCTTTTTCGAAAAGATTGCGGAACTGACGCTCAAGTACACCATACATGTATTTGGCTTTCTGCTTTTCTTTCAGCTGAGTACCGTATTCCGAGACTTTTTTACGGCGTTTGCTGTTGCCGTGCATTCCCGGAGGATAATTTTTGTGCTCAAAAGCTTTATCGGGGCCATAAATAGCCTCCCCGAATTTTCGTGAAATTTTGGATTTTGGACCAATATATCTTGCCATGTGATTTTACGTTTATAAGTACCTATTAATTATACACGACGACGTTTAGGAGGTCGGCATCCATTATGTGGCAACGGAGTAACATCGACGATTTCAGTTACCTGAATTCCAACATTAGCCATTGCACGAATAGCAGACTCGCGTCCGTTTCCCGGTCCTTTAACGAAAACTTTCACCTTGCGTAATCCAAGATCAAAAGCTGTTTTAGAGCACTCCTCTGATGCAGTTTGCGCTGCATAAGGCGTATTTTTCTTTGACCCTCTAAACCCTTTTTTACCAGCAGATGACCAGGAAATGACTTCCCCGTTGTTATTGGTCATCGAAATGATGATATTATTAAAAGAAGAAGAGACATGAGCCTGACCAACAGCCTCGATGTTTACAACCCTTTTCTTTGATACTCCAGTCTTTTTTGCCATTTCTACTTAAGATTATTTAGTGGCTTTTTTCTTATTAGCAACTGTTTTCTTCCTGCCTTTACGGGTTCTGGCATTGTTTTTAGTACTCTGCCCACGAACCGGTAAACCAATACGATGACGAATGCCACGGTAGCAACCAATATCCATCAATCGCTTGATCGACATCTGGTACTCAGACCGTAATTCGCCTTCAACCTTGTAACTTTCCGTAATAACTTTACGAATTGCACCTAACTGCTCGTCGTTCCAGTCGCTTACTTTGATATTTTTATCAACGCCAGCTTTCTCCAGAATCAACTGTGAGCGGCTACGGCCTACCCCATAAATATAAGTCAAGGCAATTTCGCCTCTCTTGTTATTCGGTATATCTACGCCAACTATACGAGCCATATTCTTTTACAATTAAATCTTTACAAAATTAACATATTATCCTTGACGTTGTTTAAACTTCGGATTTTTTTTGTTGATAACGTAGAGACGGCCTTTACGGCTGACAATTTTGCAATCTGCACTACGTTTCTTAATAGATGCCCTTACTTTCATTTTCCTACGTTTTAATTTTTGTATCTGAAAGATATTCTCCCTTTGGTCAAGTCGTAAGGAGACATTTCAACCTTTACCTTGTCGCCAGGCAGAATCTTGATGTAGTGCATGCGCATCTTACCCGAGATATGGGCCGTGATGACATGACCATTCTGTAATTCCACCCTGAACATTGCATTCGACAATGCTTCAATAATGGTTCCGTCTTGTTCTATAAATGCTTGTTTTGACATAGAAACTAATTACTTCTCCAAAAAATCTGTAATGTGTTGAAAGACCTCTAAACTCTCACTTTTCACTCAAAGAGTGGTTTTTAAAAACGTCCACAAAATTAATGAGATATCTGGTATTAAAAAATACCCCGGTAACAAATTTGCACTAACACCAATAATTGGTAAAAACTACTGAAGGTTTCGCTTTGCCGCGCTTGCATTGCCATCAGATAAATGGCAAACAATCGTAACGAAACAATTTCAAATCCTGCTTCGGAAAAAAATGAAGCAAGACAGAAACATAGATCACATCAGAACCACGATTCTCAAAAATCTTTCACAGAACGCATCAGTATAAATTCGTATTATTTAGAATTACGACTGATTATATATTGCTTTTCAGCTGACTTGCGATTTAACTACGCATTTCAAAAAAATATGAATCCCTCTTGCGAGGGCTCACACTATTTAAGCACCGGTACGTCCTTTAATACGTCCTGATTTCAATAGACCATCATAATGGCGCATCAACAAATGACTTTCGACCTGTTGAAGTGTATCCAGAATAACACCTACAAGGATTAGCAGTGATGTACCGCCAAAGAAGTGAGCAAATTCTGAATTAACACCAAGCATCATTGCAAAGGCTGGAAGGATGGTAATCAATCCAAGGAATATCGATCCTGGTAAAGTAATTCTCGACATAACTGTATCGAGGTACTCTGCAGTTTTCTTTCCTGGTTTAATTCCCGGTATAAATCCACCGTTCTTCTTCATATCATCCGACATCTGGTTAGGATTAACCGTAATGGCAGTGTAGAAATAAGTAAACACGATAACCATCAAAAACATGGTGAAATTATACACAAATCCGGTATAATCAGAGAATGATGACATCATGCTTCCAAGCGTTTCTGAAGAGAACAATCCTGCAAGGCTGATAGGTACAAACATAATTGCCTGCGCAAAAATGATAGGCATTACTCCGGCAGCATTCACCTTTAAAGGAATATACTGACGTACACCGCCATACTGACGATTTCCTACAATCCTTTTGGCATACTGAACAGGAACTTTTCGTGTTCCTTGAACTAAAAGAATAGTTGCTGCGATGACGAACAGGAAGATAATCATCTCGATAATAATCATGATGAAACCCTTACCTTGTTCAGCCAAACGACTGGCAAATTCTTGAACCAATGAGTGTGGAAGCCGTGCAATAATACCGATCATGATGATCATGGAGATACCGTTGCCGATACCTTTGTCAGTGATACGCTCACCAAGCCACATGATAAACATTGAACCTGCAGCCATTACGATTGTTGAGCTAACATTAAAGGAAAAGGCTCCCATTACAAAAGCAGATTCAGGAAGCTGGAACCGCAAGTTGGCCAAATATGCCCAACCTTGAAAAACAAGGATGATAACCGTAAGATAACGGGTCATCTGATTGATTTTGCGGCGGCCCGATTCTCCCTCTTTTTGTAACCGCTGAATGTAAGGAACAGCAAAACCTAAAAGTTGGATAACAATCGAGGCGCTGATGTAAGGCATAATTCCCAACGCAAAAATTGACGCATTCGAAAATGCACCCCCTGAGAACATATTTAATAATCCAAGGATCCCATCAGAACTTTGGCTTCTTAAAGCTTCAAAGTTGGCAGGGTTAGGATCGATACCCGGAAGGATGACGAATGAGCCGAAACGGTAAACCGCTATTAGCAACAACGTCAATCCAAGCCGCGATCTTAAATCCTCAATTTTATAAATGTTCTTAAGAGTCTCGATTAGTTTTTTCATCCGGTTTAAAGTATTTCAGTAGTTCCTTCCAGTTTCTCAATTGCCTCTTTGGCACTCTTCGAAAAAGCATGTGCTTTCACTTCGAGTTTCAGTTTCAATTCTCCATTGCCAAGGATCTTAACCTTGTCATTCTTGCCAGCAAAACCGGCATTCAGGAGCGACTGAAAATCAATAACTGTAAGGCTGTGTTCTTCAGCCAATGTCTGTAAAGAACTAAGGTTAACACCCTTGAATTCTACCCTGTTCACGTTTGTAAAACCAAATTTTGGTACAATACGCTGCAAAGGCATCTGACCGCCCTGGAAACCACGTTTCGATTTGTAACCAGAACGCGATTTAGCTCCTTTGTGTCCGCGGGTTGATGTACCCCCGTGACCAGAACCTTGTCCTCGCCCGATCCGTTTCTCTTTCTTGGTGGAACCTTCAGCAGGTTTTAAGTTATGCAATTCCATATCTGTAGAATATATTATTCGTTAACTTCTTCAACCCTTAAAAGGTGTTGTAGTTTTCTTACCATACCTAAAACTTCGGGGACTGCTTCGTGTTCAACCGGACGGTTTAACTTGCCGAGCCCGAGAGCTTTCATAATTTTCTTCTGAGCCTTAGTAGCGCCTATCGAACTCTTAAACTGTGTAATACGAACTTTTGCCATTTTGTATAATATTTATCCGTTAAACACTTTGTCCAGAGCCACGCCACGATGTTCAGCCACAGTGTATGCATCACGCAATTCGAGTAATGCTGCAAATGTAGCCTTCACCAGGTTGTGTGGGTTAGACGATCCTTTTGACTTAGCCAAAATATCATGTATTCCAACGCTTTCAAGCACGGCGCGCATAGCACCCCCTGCCTTTACCCCTGTTCCCGAAGAAGCAGGTTTAAGTAAAACGTTAGCTCCGCCAAATTTGGCTTCTTGCGTGTGAGGGATTGTTCCGTTAATGACGGGTACCTTCACAAGGTTCTTTTTTGCTGCGTCAACGCCTTTGGCGATGGCTGCAGTTACTTCGCTGGCTTTACCAAGACCCCAGCCTACAATTCCGTCTTCGTTGCCCACAACGACGATAGCTGAAAAGCTGAATGTTCTACCTCCTTTGGTGACTTTTGTAACGCGGTTAATTGCTACTAACCTGTCTTTAAGCTCGAGATCGCTGGTTTTAACTTTTTTAATATTTTTCGCCATAATGCTTAGAATTTTAAACCTCCTTCACGTGCCGCTTCAGCAACTGCCTTCACACGTCCATGATATAAATAACCGCCACGGTCAAATTTCACAACATTGATACCTGCAGCAAGGGCTTTTTCAGCAGCCAGCTTTCCAACAAGGAGAGCTTTCTCTGTTTTTGTACCTGCAACAGCAGCAATATCTTTATTCAATGAAGAAACTGACAGTAAGGTTTTTCCCGCTACATCGTCAACAAACTGCACAGAAATCTGTGTGTTGCTGCGAAATACGCACAAGCGGGGAACCGCGTTAGTACCGGAAACTACTTTTCTGATTCGTTTACGGATTCTTTCTCTTCTTTCTAATTTTGTGAGAGCCATAACTATAAAGTCAATTATTTTTTAGCTGCTGATTTACCAGCTTTACGACGAAGTTTTTCGCCAACAAATTTAACACCCTTCCCTTTGTAAGGCTCTGGCAAACGGAATGAACGGATTTTGGCTGCAACATGACCAATCAATTGCTTGTCGGCGCTGTTTAGCGTAATAATCGGATTCGCACGCTTGTCAGTCACGGCTACAACCTTCACTTCTGGTGGTATTTGTAAATAGGTATGGTGAGAAAAACCAAGTACCAGGTCCAAAACCTGATTCGTAGCTTCAGCACGATAACCAACTCCAACAAGTTCGAGTTTTAATTCATAACCTTTAGACACTCCTACAACCATATTGTGAAGAAGCGAACGGTACAAACCATGCATTGCACGGTGACGTTTCTGCTCAGTAGGTCTTTTGACGATGATGTGAGCTGCTTCGACAGCAACTTCAAGATCGGGATCAACTTTCTGAGTAAGTGTTCCAAGCGGGCCCTTAACGGTAACGAGGTTTTCTTTGCTCACGTTTATCGTTACTCCGGCAGGTATTTCAATCGGTAGTTTTCCTATCCTTGACATTGTAATTCCTCCTTAATTAATAAACAAAACATAAAACTTCACCACCAACATTCAATGCTTTCGCTTCTTTATCGGTGATCACACCTTTTGAAGTCGAGATAATTGCCACGCCGAGTCCGTTCAATACACGAGGTACGTGTTCTGTATCGCAATATTTGCGAAGTCCAGGTTTTGAAGCGCGTGTCAGCGATTTGATCGCTGAGGTACCATCGGCAGGATGGTATTTCAGGGCTATTTTAATACTTCCCTGATAATTTACCTCATCGTCGAATTTATAGTTGAGAATATACCCTTTTTCTTTCAGAATTTTGGTAATCTCTTTTTTAATGTTCGACGCAGGTATTTCCACAACTTTGTGCTTTGCCTTTATGGCATTCCGAAGTCGGGTGAGATAATCTGCAATAGGATCAGTCATCTTTGCAATAAATTTAAAACGATTACCAACTAGCTTTTTTAATTCCGGGAATTAATCCGGCAGAAGCCATTTCGCGGAATTGAATACGCGAAACACCAAACTGACGCATGTATCCTTTAGGACGACCTGTAAGCTTACAGCGATTGTGCATACGGCTTGGAGCTGAATTGCGAGGCAATTGGCTCATTCCGATGTAATCTCCTTCAGCTTTAAGACGGGCTCTCTTCTCAGCATACCTTTCAACAAGCTTTGCGCGTTTTACTTCGCGGGCTTTTAATGATTCTTTGGCCATATCAATTAGTTCTTTTTAGCGTTCTTGAAAGGTAATCCAAATTTCTTCAGCAGCGCGTAACCTTCTTCATCAGTGTTAGCTGTAGTAACAAACGTGATATTGTAACCGTTCATTTTGGTCACTTTATCAAGTACAATTTCAGGAAAAATTATCTGTTCGGTAACACCGAGCGTATAATTTCCACGTCCATCGAATTTGTCGCTAATACCCTTGAAGTCGCGGATACGCGGTAATGCTATACTTACAAGTCTTTCAAGAAATTCGTACATTTTATCGCTGCGCAATGTTACTCTAACGCCAATTGGCATTTTCTTGCGGAGTTTAAAATTGGCGATATCTTTTTTCGACATTGTCGTAACAGCCTTTTGACCGGTTATGGTTGTAAGCTCTTCAATAGCTACTTCCATAATTTTTTTATCAGCAATAGCAGCACCAACACCTTGGTTGATGATAATTTTCTCGAGTTGCGGAACCTGCATTACGGATTTGTATCCGAATTCGGTCTGCATTACAGGTACGATCTCCTCGCGAAATTTCTGCTTTAAAGTAGGTGTATAACCCATTACTTAATCTCCTCCCCTGATTTTTTAGAATAGCGAACTAATTTTCCTTTTTTATCAAGGCGGCGACCAATACGGGTTGGTTTACCTGTTTTCGGATCTTTTAGCATCAGGTTGGAAACATGAATTGTTGCTTCCTGTTTGATGATACCACCCTGAGGACTTTTAGCGTTGGGTTTGGTGTGCTTTGACACCAGGTTCACCCCTTCCACAATAGCGCGCTCGGTTTCGCGAACGACTTCAAGGATTTTACCTTCCTGTCCTTTCGAGTTACCGGCAATTACGACTACCGTGTCTCCCTTTTTTATGTGTAACTTTTTCTGCATGGTCTGAATGTGTTAAAGTACTTCAGGAGCTAATGAAACGATTTTCATGAAATTGTCACGAAGCTCGCGGGCAACCGGCCCAAAAATACGGGTACCCCGCATTTCACCGGCAGCGTTGAGCAACACAATTGCATTATCATCGAACCTAATATATGATCCGTCGGCACGGCGTACTTCCTTAGAGGTGCGTACGACAACTGCTTTCGAAACAGTACCTTTCTTCATATCGCTTCCAGGCATGGCATTTTTTACAGTCACGACAATTTTGTCTCCAACGGTGGCATAGCGCTTGCGGGTTCCGCCTAATACACGGATTACCAAGGCTTCTTTAGCGCCGCTGTTATCTGCGACTGTACAACGTGATTCTTGCTGTATCATGGCTACTTCGCTCTTTCTAAAATTTTAACTAATCTCCATCCTTTCTGCTTCGACAGCGGACGTGTTTCCATTATCATAACGGTATCACCTATGTTGCAATCATTTTTTTCGTCGTGCGCATAGAATTTGGTCGTCCTGTTTACGAATTTACCGTAAATCGGATGTTTCTCTTTTCCCTTCTCTGCGACAACAATGGTTTTTTCCATCTTGTTACTTACAACAACCCCAATACGCTCTTTCCGAAGATTCCTAGTTTCCATAGTCATAATTAATTTTCAAGTTGACGATTACGTAATTCGGTGTTCAGACGAGCGACGTCTTTTCGGGTAAACCGTATTTTCACCGGATTTTCCAGAGGATTAACGCTATGATTCAATTTCATGCGTATTAATTCTTCTTTTGTGATGGAAATTTTCTCGATGATTTCAGCAGTTGTTAACTCTTTTATCTCAGAATTTTTCATTATTCAATAATTAAAGATTCAACAAAATCACGTCTAACAACAAATCTGGTAGTCACGGGCAGCTTCTGGGCTGCCAGACGTAATGCTTCTTTAGCAAGGAGGAAGGGAACCCCTTCAACCTCGATCATAATGCGACCGGGTGTAACAGTGGCAACAAATCCTTCAGGAGCACCTTTCCCTTTACCCATACGAACCTCTGCAGGTTTTTTGGTAATTGGTTTATCGGGGAAAATGCGAATCCAGATCTGGCCCTGACGCTGCATGTGACGCGTTACCGCGACCCTGGCTGCCTCAATCTGGCGACCAGTTATCCATGCTGTTTCCAGGCATTTTATACCAAAAGAACCAAATGATAACTGATTTCCACGCTGCGCGTTTCCTTTCAGCTTGCCCTTTTGTACTCTTCTAAATTTTACTTTTTTTGGCTGTAACATCTTGTTTTGCTTTGTCGATGGTTACTTTTTACGTTTCTTAAACCCACCTTTGCCGTGTTCGGCTGCAGGGCGGTTCGGACGTTGTGGTTGCTGTGCAGATTGTCCTACGTTTGGCGAGAGATCACGTTTACCGTAAATTTCGCCACGGCAGATCCATACTTTCACACCAATCAAACCTGTTTTGGTCAACGCTTCGGCAAGAGCATAGTCAATATCAGCTCTGAACGTATGTAAAGGTGTTCTACCATCTTTATACATTTCAGAACGGGCCATTTCGGCGCCATTTAATCGTCCCGATACCTGAACTTTGATACCTTCAGCTCCCATTCGCATGGTAGATGCAATCGACATCTTTGTGGCACGGCGGTAAGCAATTTTACCTTCCACCTGTCGCGCGATGTTACTTGCAACGATTTGAGCATCGAGTTCAGGACGTTTGATTTCGAAAATATTGATCTGAACCTCTTTTTTAGTGATCTTCTTAAGCTCTTCTTTCAGCTTATCAACTTCCTGACCACCTTTACCAATAATAATACCAGGTCTTGAAGTGTGAACAGTAATGGTAATAAGCTTCAAAGTGCGCTCAATAATAATCCTTGAGATGCTGGCTTTTGAAAGCCGCGCATTTAGATAACCTCTGATTTTGTGGTCTTCGACCAGTTTATCACCATAATCGTTACCTCCGAACCAGTTGGAATCCCATCCTCTGATGATTCCAAGCCTATTTGAAATCGGATTTACTTTTTGTCCCATACTATTATTTCGTATTTTCTGCTACAACATTTTTACTTGCCAGACGAATAGTTACGTGATTCGAACGCTTTCTTATACGATGACCGCGACCCTGCGGAGCAGGACGGAGACGTTTAAGCATGCGAGCTGAATCTACGAAAACTTCCTGCACGTATAGGTTGCTTTCTTCAAGTCTAACACCTTCATTTTTTGCTTGCCAGTTGGCAATTGCTGAAAGAAGGAGTTTCTCTACTCTGCGAGAAGCCTCTTTTGAGGAAAACTTCAAGACGTCAAGTGCACGATTTACCGCCATTCCACGAACCATATCGGTAACAAGGCGCATCTTGCGAGGCGAAGTTGGGACTTCGTGCAGACAAGCCTGAAATCTCTCGGCTTTTGCTTGCTTTAGCAATTCAGCACTTTTCTTTTTTCTAGAACCCATCTTGGTACTTTTTACTTCTATTATACATTTCCGCGTTCATGGTTAACGTTTTTTATTACCACCATGTCCCCTGAAGGTGCGGGTCGGAGCAAACTCCCCTAATTTATGACCAACCATATTTTCAGTAACATATACAGGGATAAATTTATTCCCGTTGTGTACTGCAATAGTATGACCTACGAAATCAGGCGAAATCATTGAATGTCTTGCCCATGTTTTAACGACCGACTTTTTGTCTGCTTCATTAAGAACCAGAACTTTTTTCTCCAACTTAAAGTCGATAAAAGGGCCTTTTTTTAGCGAACGACTCATAATCTACTTTTCATTTAAATTTAGTGATTACTTTTTCCTACGTTCAATGATATACCTGCTTGAAGCTTTCTTCTTCGAACGGGTTTTGAAACCCTTCGCAAGCAATCCTTTACGTGAACGTGGGTGACCACCGGAAGCACGTCCTTCTCCACCACCCATTGGGTGATCGACAGGGTTCATTACAACACCGCGGACACGAGGACGACGTCCCTGCCAACGGCTTCTACCGGCTTTACCTGATCTTTCAAGGCCATGGTCTGAGTTTCCGACTGTACCAACCGTTGCACGGCATGTAACTAGTATCATTCGGGATTCGCCAGAGGGGAGCTTAATGATGGCATATCGTCCTTCACGCGAGGTGAGCTGTGCATATGTTCCGGCAGACCGGGCCATAATGCCTCCCTGTCCGGGATGCAACTCAATATTGTGAACGATAGTACCCAGAGGTATTTTTGCTAAAGGGAGTGCATTTCCGATTTCGGGAGCGATATCACTGCCTGAAAGAACGGTCTGTCCAACCTGGAGACCATTCGGTGCAAGCATATAACGTTTTTCCCCATCGGCATATACCAAAAGTGCGATGCGAGCCGTACGATTTGGGTCGTATTGGATCGAATCTACTCGTGCAGGAACACCGTCTTTCTCTCTTTTGAAATCGATAACACGGTATTTCCTCTTATGCCCTCCACCTATATACCTCATTGTCATTTTACCGGCGCTATTACGTCCCCCGGTACTCTTCATGGGCCTTAACAATGATTTTTCAGGTGCGTTGCCAGTTGTGACGGTCTCAAAGGTACCAGCGATCTTGTGCCTTTGTCCCGGAGTTACTGGATTAAACTTTCTAACTGCCATCTCTTACTTTAGATATTGCTGTAAAAATCAATATTTTCTCCTTCGGTTAACGTAACAATTGCTTTCTTAAAAGCATTGGTACGACCGGATATAACCCCACCCTTTGTAAAGCGTGATTTTAATTTACCGGCATACACCATTGTATTAACAGTGATAACCTTAACGCCATAGATTTCTTCCACGGCTTTTTTGATCTCGTGCTTGTTTGCCTTCTTCTCAACCCTGAACCCATAACGGTTATACTTCTCCGTTAATTGGTTCATTTTCTCGGTTACTATAGGGCGAATCAAAATATCAACCATTGTCTTACGCGTTAAATCTTAAATAATTCTTCCACTTTGATCACAGAACTTTCTACCAAAATAATTTTTTGGGCTCGCATAATCTTGTATGTGCTTAATTCTGAAGCGATTACAATTTCTACGTTCTGTAAATTTCTGGAGGACAAATATATATTTTTATTTGCTTCCGGTAACACAATTAGCAATTTTTTATCACTAATCTTCAGATTATTCTGAATTGCCACAAATTCTTTCGTTTTTGGGGCATCAAAAGAAAAATCTTCCATTACCAAAATCTCACTTGCCTGTGCTTTGTAAGTCAGTGCTGATTTACGTGCAAGCTCTTTGAGCTTTTTGTTCAATTTGAAACTGTAGTCCCTTGGCTGAGGCCCAAAAATACGACCACCACCACGGATTGTTCCAGATTTTCTGCTACCTGCACGCGCTCCGCCTGTACCTTTTTGGCGTTTGATCTTACGGGTTGATCCCGCAATTTCGCCACGATCCTTAGCTTTGTGCGTTCCCTGACGTTGATTTGCCAGGTATTGTTTCACGTCGAGGTAAATCGCGTGATCATTAGGCTCCACCGCGTAGATTTCTGTGCTCAGTTCTACGTTTCTTCCGGTTTCCTGCCCTGCTTTGTTGACGACTGCGATTTCCATTACTTCAAAAGAATTAAGTATGAACCTTTACATCCGGGTACGGAACCTTTAACAATCACAAGGTTATTCTCAGGAATAACTTTCAAAACTTCGATGTTCTGAATTGTTACTTTATCGTTACCCATTCTTCCTGCCATGCGCATTCCTTTGAATACGCGTGAAGGATACGAAGAGGCACCAATTGATCCCGGTGCACGCAGCCTGTTATGCTGGCCGTGTGTGCTTTCGCCTACTCCACCAAATCCGTGGCGACGAACAACTCCCTGAAATCCCTTACCTTTTGAAACCCCGCTAACATTAATAAAACTTGATGCCTCGAACATATCAACTGTAATGATATCTCCAAGTTGTACATCATCTCCGAAACCTTCGAACTCGACAAGTTTCTTTTTAGGAGTAGTACCGGCCTTTTTAAAATGGCCGATCTCTGGCTTTGTCGCATGCTTTTCTTTCTTTTCCTGAAAGCCTAACTGAACCGCAACGTAACCATCTTTTTCGATAGTACGAACCTGCGATACAATGCATGGACCTGCCTCAATCACAGTGCATGGGATGTTTTTCCCCTCAACACTGAATACGGAAGTCATTCCGATTTTCTTTCCAATTAATCCTGGCATTTTTTACTGATTAAGCAGTTTAAATTTAAACTTTGATTTCTACTTCAACACCACTTGGCAACTCAAGTTTCATAAGGGCGTCGATCGTTTTAGCTGTGGAACTGTAAATATCGATCAGCCTCTTGTAAGAAGATAATTCGAATTGCTCCCTCGATTTTTTGTTTACAAATGTAGACCGCAATACTGTAAAGATTCTCCGGTGTGTTGGAAGCGGAATTGGTCCGCTCACAATAGCTCCGGTAGTTTTCACTGTTTTGACAATCTTCTCGGCCGATTTATCAACCAAGTTGTGATCGTAGGATTTCAGTTTGATCCTGATTCTTTGACTCATGATAAGAACGTATTATAATTGTGATGGTTATAACAAATCTGTTCTGCCTTTAACACCTTCAAGTACTGCAATTGCAATATTCTTCGGTACTTCGGCGTAGTGTGAAAACTCCATTGTTGAAGTTGCACGACCTGATGATAATGTACGTAAGGTTGTTACATACCCAAACTGTTCGGCAAGTGGTACTAAAGCCTTGATAACACGAGCTCCAAATTTGGAATCCATGCTTTCAACATGACCACGCCGACGGTTAAGGTCGGAAACAATATCACCCATGTAATCATCTGGTGTTACGACTTCTACTTTCATAATTGGCTCAAGCAAAACAGGTTTTGCCTTGGAAGCTGCATTTCTGAAAGCTTGTTTCGCGCAAAGCTCAAATGAGAGCGCATCCGAGTCAACCGGATGGAAAGATCCGTCTATCAATGTTACCTTGAGGTTTTCAATCTTGAAACCAGCAAGAGGACCATTGTTAAGCGACTCCTTGAAACCTTTCTCAACAGCAGGAATAAATTCGCGTGGAATCGTTCCCCCTTTGATACTATCGACAAACTGAAGACCAGTTACACCTTCGTCTACCGGACCAACTTTAACGCTGATGTCAGCAAACTTACCACGACCCCCGGTTTGTTTCTTAAATACTTCGCGAAGTGAAACCTCTTTAGTGATCGCTTCTTTATAGGCTACCTGTGGAGCTCCCTGGTTACATTCAACCTTGAATTCACGTTTCAGACGATCGATGATAATTTCGAGGTGAAGTTCACCCATACCACGGATAACAGTCTGACCGCTGTCTTCATCGGTTCTAACCTGGAAAGTTGGATCCTCTTCAGCAAGCTTTAATAACCCCGTAGTCAATTTATCGATATCGTTCTGAGTTTTAGGCTCAATTGCAATACCAATAACAGGTTCGGGGAAAGTCATCGATTCGAGAATAATCGGATGGTCGAGACTACAAAGTGTGTCGCCGGTACGAATATCTTTGAAACCTACGGCGGCACAAATGTCACCGGCTTCAATAACATCACGGGCGGTTTGTTTGTTGGCATGCATCTGGAACAAACGCGAAATACGTTCTTTTTTGCCTGTGCGCATGTTCAATACATACGAACCTGCATCGATCTTACCCGAGTAAACTCGTATAAAACATAGACGTCCAACGAACGGATCAGTTGCAATTTTGAAAGCCAAAGCGGCAAGCGGCTGATCAACAGACGGTTTGCGCTCAATAACTTCATCGGTGTCAGGATCTTTACCCTGAATTGAACCAATGTCAAGCGGATTTGGTAAAAAGGCGCAAACTGCATCAAGTAAAGTTTGAACCCCTTTATTTTTAAATGCAGAGCCACAAAGCATCGGAATAATAACTCCTGTGATTGTTGCTTTTCTTATTTCTGCAATCAACTCTTCCACTGTGATACTGTTGGGATCGACAAAGAATTTTTCCATTAGGACTTCATCCTGCTCCGCAACAGATTCCACCATCTTATCACGCCATTCGTGTGATATCTCAAGCATATCTTCAGGAATCTCCTCAATATCGTACTCTGCGCCCATTGCCTCATTGTGCCAATAGAGCGCCTTCATACGAATAAGATCAATGACCCCCTTAAATTTTTCTTCAGCCCCGATTGGAAGCTGGATTGGAACGGGGTTTGCACCAAGCTTTTCCTTGATGTCGGTATAGACACGGTAAAAGTCAGCACCCGCACGGTCCATTTTATTTATAAACGCAATTTTTGGTACGCCATATTTCTCAGCCTGACGCCAAACAGTTTCAGACTGTGCTTCAACGCCACCAACAGCGCAAAACGTAGCAACTGCACCATCGAGTACCCTTAATGAACGTTCAACCTCAACAGTGAAGTCAACGTGACCGGGGGTGTCAATAATGTTGATCTGATGGACAATATCATTATACGTCCACTCTGTGAATGTAGCAGCAGAAGTAATTGTGATACCGCGCTCCTGTTCCTGAGCCATCCAGTCCATTGTTGCAGCTCCATCATGAACCTCACCAATCCGGTGAGTTTTACCCGTGTAAAACAAAATCCTCTCAGAAGTGGTTGTCTTACCCGCGTCGATGTGAGCCATGATACCAATATTCCTGGTATTTGTGAGATCCCTTTTAGCCATTATATTTGATCCTGATATCTACTATTTATTTCAATTAAAATCGGAAATGCGCAAACGCACGGTTTGCTTCAGCCATTCTGTGTGTGTCTTCTTTCTTTTTGAATGCTCCACCTTCTTCGTTGAAAGCAGCAACCGTTTCAGCTGCAAGCTTTTCTGCCATTGAGTGGCCCGAACGTTTGGTCGCAAATTGAATAAGATTGTGCATCGAGATTGCAACTTTACGTTCCGGACGGATTTCCATCGGAACCTGAAAGTTAGCACCTCCAACACGTCGGCTCTTTACTTCAACTGCAGGGGTAATGTTTAGTAAACCCTTCTTCCAAATATCAAGTGGAGATAGTTCGTTGTCTTTCATCTTTTTCTCAACGATGTCAAGGGCATCGTAGAAAATCTTGAAAGCAATTGTTTTTTTGCCGTCGACCATCAAACTGTTAACAAATCTTGTTACCAGTACGTCTTTAAATTTAGGATCAGGCAAAATGATCCTTTTCTTTGGTTTTGTCTTTCTCATCTTAGTTACACATTGTTTGTGTTATTCGAATCGGTTGTTGTTCAGTCTTCAGTTTAAATAGCCTGCTCAAGGCAGACCCTTACTCAACCAAACCTCCAAACAAATAACTAATTTCTAAATCAATTACTTCTTTTTCTTAGTCGCTGCTACAACTTGTCCTGGTTTTGGGCGTTTTGTGCCATACTTCGAACGACGTTGATGGCGTCCTTCAACACCAGCGGTGTCAAGAGCTCCACGAATAAGGTGATAACGTACACCTGGAAGGTCTTTTACACGTCCTCCGCGAACCAGCACAATCGAGTGCTCCTGCAAGTTGTGTCCTTCACCAGGAATGTATGCATTTACTTCTTTCTGATTGGTCAACCGAACGCGGGCAACCTTTCTCATTGCCGAATTCGGCTTTTTAGGCGTCGTGGTGTAAACACGGACACATACGCCTCTTCGTTGCGGGCAAGAATTAAGTGCCGGGGATTTACTGTTATCCTTGAGACTTGTTCTTCCCTTACGTACTAACTGTTGAATAGTAGGCATAAACGTTTTTAAATTTTGAATTATTAGAACACACGAAAATGAACTCACTTCCAATCCATTTAAGCAAAAGATCAATACGGTAACAAAGATCGACCGCGCGAATCTCCCCCAAAATGGACTGCAAAAGTACACAATTCCACTAGAAAACAATCACTCATCTAAAAAAAAAGTGTTTTTAATCAAAAGTTTAACCTTACCTAAGAACTTAATTTGCAAAACCGATTGGTGATTTTGGCTCGGGGAGAGACTGATTGGGGGAATTACTCAATAATCTGACAGCCAAAATTACGAAAATTTATACTTTAAAAACATGTAAATTTCAACAAACAAAGTACCACGACCTTTTAGATTCTATATTTTAACCCTAATATTCAATGCGTTGAACGTTTTTCACAGAAAATAATTTTGTGTTGAAAAAAAAAGAACAATTCTTCGAAAAAGTTGTAAGCTTTTAAAATATTTCTATTTTTGATGAAACTGAAAAATAAATATCCCAGTTATTCCGTTTTTGATGTGACAAAGTTGTTTTCTGCAACTTTGATTTTTTTTATACACTTGATGAATTAATTTAAATTTCGAACTAATAGATTTCCAAGTTTTTATCTAAATTTTATCACATGAAAGTATATCAAACTAAAGAGATCCGGAACATTACTGTAATTGGTAATTCCGGCGCCGGGAAAACCACCCTTGTCGAGTCGATGCTCTTCGAGGGTGGTGTAATTAGTCGCAGAGGTGATGTAAAAAGCAAAACCACTGCATCAGACTACAATCTTGTTGAACAGGAATATGGCAATTCGGTGCACGCCACTGTTCTTTACACCGAATTCGAAGGTTGCAAGATTAATATCATCGACACTCCAGGGATGGACGACTTTGTAGGAGGTGTTATCCCCGCGTTAAGTGTAGCCGCTACCGGGCTTTTGGTCTTCAATGCAGTTAATGGGGTTGAAGTGGGAACAGAGATTGCAAACAGAAATGCGGAAAAGTTCAATAAACCGTTGATGTTCGTTGTCAATCACCTCGACCATGAAAACAGTAACTGGGAAAATACGATCGACATGGCCAAAACTACATTTGGCAATAAACTTGCAATCGTCCAATATCCGCTTAATCCCGGATTAGCCTACAATAAAGTAATAGACGTACTGAAAATGAAAATGCTCCAGTGGGGACCAGCCGGAGGAGCACCCGAAATACTTGATATCCCTGCAGCAGAACTTGAGCACGCAGAGGAAGTTCATAACCAATTGCTCGAAATGGCAGCTGAAAACGACGAAGAGTTGATGGAACTTTTCTTCGAGCAAGGCAACCTGAATGAAGACGAAATGCGCAAAGGACTTAAATTAGGAATGTTAAGCCGAAGCCTTTTCCCCGTTTTCTGTGTTTGCGCCGCACGCGACATGGGAGTCCGCCGACTCATGGAATTTATTTGCAATGTAGCTCCAAATCCGGGCGAACTTGCTCCGGTTGAAACAATCGACGGAAAATTTATTAAAATGGACATAAATGGTCCAACCTCTATCTTCGTATTCCAGACATCTATCGAACAACATGTCGGCGAAGTCACCTATTTTAAAGTGATTTCGGGGATTTTGAAAGAAGGTATGGATCTGATCAATACCACCAAAAATTCGAAAGAAAGGATCTCGCAGATTTATTGTGTAGCAGGAAAGACACGCATG
>JAAFHB010000488.1 GCA_010906965.1 Mariniphaga sp.
TATTTGTACCCCCGGCGCGCAAAGGATCTTCAGGCAATAGTTTTTTTGCTTCAATGAGATCCTTTTTAATTTGTTGATATATCTCTTCTGTCGTGCCGGCAGGCGCCGTAATTGCTTCATTCAAGTCTGCCGGAACACCCGACATTACAAACGGTACACCCTTGAAAGTATTGTCTCCTCCTTTTTGATAGGGTGGATGATAGAGCTTAACCAGAGTCCAGTAATTATAAGCCCTCAAGAAGTAGAGTTCCCCTTTAAGTGGCGGAATTCTGGTTTGTCCGTCTAATTTTGCATATACATCCTTATCGATATTATTGATCCATATATTGGCATGACGAATCACATCATAGGCAGGAATAAACGCCCATGTCATTCTTTCATTTTCAAATGAATTGCTTCGGTCATACAATTCCCTGACAGGCGTTAAGTTACCCGCTGTAGAAATAAACGCCCCTTCATCGCTTACTGCCGCTGCATAAACAGCGAGATTGTCAAAGGTACTTAGTTGCCCTTCATTGGCCATCATCGCATAATATACTCCACCAACTGCCTGATCCAGGTTGTCGACTGAAATGATTAATGGTTGTGGAGGAAACTCAAGTTTAAAGAATTCATCATTTTTACAGGCCGTATGGTTAACAGCAATGATGAGCATCATAAAATAATATATCTTTTTCATTTGGTAAAAATTTGTTTAATATGGCTAAAACGAATACCTAATAACCTGGTGACGGATCATTTTCGGCATTTGTGAAAATTTGCTAATGGATACTTCATAAAATAACACATATTGGTTTAAAAAGTAATATTAAATCCGGCATTCCATACTCTAAGTGATGGCACCGAATTGCCAGCTACACCTTGCTGCAAATTTCGTGCTTCGCTCGACGAGGATACATTCGAAAACTCAGGATCCCATCCTTTGAATCCGGTAATTGTTAGTAAGTTGTTGCCGGATACAAATATGCGCAGGTTTTTTATCCCCGCTTTTTGACCCATGCTTGTTGGAAATGTGTACGACAACTGAATGGTTCGAAGCCGGATAAAGTCTCCCTTATATAAAAATTGCGTTGTCGCCGGGCTATAGGCTACTTTTGAGGTAACAGGTAATCCGTCGTTTCCGTACTGGTATGCATAGTCCCACATGATTTGGGGATATTTCGCATTGTCTCCTGCTTTTGTCCACGTATTGCCAATGAGATCTTTTCTTAGATTCGTGCCACCTTTTCCCATATTAATGGCGGTTTGCTCTGCCTGATCATAAATGTAATTTCCCCCTTGAAAAGTAAGCATCGCACTAAGTTCGAACCCCTTCCAACTAAAAGCATTTGTAAAACCACCAAAATAAGTAGGCAATCCAGTTTTATCCTCCTGTAATATCTTATGATTATTAACATTGGCGGAAGTTGCCGGGATAAGATTCCCTGTTTTAACTGTTTCATTGGTTTTCAGGTAGCGGTCACGATCAATCTCATAAATCATCGGAATACCCTTTTCTTTATCAATTCCGGCATATTCAGCTATAAAAAATGTGCTCAATTTACTTCCCTTTTTATTCCAGGTCATTCCTGACAGGATACCCTGACCTTTGCTATCCATGTTCTCGTTAATAGATAATAATTTATTCGCGTTTGTGGATATATTAAGTGAGGTGACCCATTTAAATTCACCTTTATCAACGACAGAGGCATTAATGTTAAACTCTAAACCGTCATTTTTCATTTTGCCAATATTGCTCCATATTTTGTGTGCTCCGAAAGGTAAACCAGCAGAGTATGGAATTGGTACCTGAAACAGGAGCCCTTCCACTTCCTGTCTGTAATAACCGATAGAGCCATTGATCCGATTCTTAAAAAGGCCAAAATCAAGTCCGGCATCGTATGAATTGGTCGTTTCCCAAGTGAGGCTTGTCACGCCGATGACACTCATGCTTGCAGCCTGTCCCGTATTTCCATAGACAGGCCATGTTGCCCATCCGGGAGCAGTAACCTGTGGAACACCTTGATTACCAGTCTGCCCGTAACCTAGTCGCAATTTGGCTAAATTAACAAAATCGGCTCTATTATAAAATACGGTTGATAGTTTGAGAATAAAGGTTATCTTTGTTGATCAATTCATTTTCAACATGGTAATACAAGAACAGATTAAG
>JAAFHB010000489.1 GCA_010906965.1 Mariniphaga sp.
GTTTTCAGATGTGTCTTACCCAAATATTTAATCAGGTTCTGGTAAGCAACAACCGAAAGGCCGGAACTTGGCGTTGCACCAAGGTCGATGGGAACCCTGTCTGGTTCCCTGTGATTAATAGCAGCAAGCAATCTCTCCCGTGATGTCATGATCGTAGTCGTTAGTACAATGAAAGAAGAGGTTAAGACTCTTCCTTAAATTTTTTCCTGTCGTTTTAAGGGTTCGTACCCCATTCTTTATTAGGCCGATCGCCCATTACAAGGCGAAGTTCACCTCCACTGGCAATTTCAGAATGACTAATGAAAGGTCTGTTCAACTCTTCACCGTTTAGTGTAGCCGACTGAATGTATTTGTTCTTTTTCGAGCAATCTTTGGCAATAACAGAGAAGGTTTCTCCGTTAGGTAGTTGAATTTTTATAGAAGTGAAAAACGGACTGCCAATGGCATATTCACCACTTCCGGGAGTAACCGGGTAGAAACCCATGGCTGAGAATACATACCACGAACAAAGTCCGCCACCATCTTCATCTCCCGGAATACCCAGCGGACGATCATCAAACCACATATTCATGATTTCGCGGATGCGGCGTTGTGTTTTCCAGGGCTGTCCTGCATAATTATAGAGATACGGGATGTGAAAAGATGGCTCATTGCCGGTTACAAACATGCCGTTCAAGCCGGTAGCATCAGGGAACTGGCCCATAAACTGCCATTTTGAGTTATGCGTCGGTTCGTTAAACAGCGCATCAACCCGTTTTACAAAAGCATCTTTTCCGCCAAGTAGCGCTATCAGATCAGGAATATCTTGCTGAACGCTGAAATTCCAGGTCCATGCATTGTTTTCAGCAAAATATGATCGACTTCCCACTCCACCAGACAACTGAGCATCGAATGGGGTAACCCAATTTCCATTCGCCATTTTAGGAGCAAAAAAACCGGTTGCGGGGTTGAAGACATTGCGATAGTTCTTCGACCGCTTCATAAAATACTCATAATCTTCATTTTTATCCAAAGCCTTCGCCAATTGAGCCAGGCACCAGTCGTCGTAACTGTGTTCGAGTGTAAGCGCCACTGCCTGACGTTTTTCGAAACCGTCTACTTTTGAAAAGGTTTCAGCGCTATCCTCTGGCAACGCAGGATACCAGCCATTTTTAAGGTAAAAACTATCCAATGAGCACATCGGACCTGTTCTCCATGGTAACATCGTGGCTTGTGTGGCATTCTTCCGTAAACCTTCATAAGCCTTTTCAACATTAAATTTAGTGACTCCTTTTTGATAAGTATCCCAAACCAGTGCAGCAGAATGGAATCCGATCATCGCCGGAAAATCGCCATAAAACTGTGGAAAGCCGGGCATCCAGCCACTTTGATCATACATACGGATGTAGGATTCAACCATATCAGCTTGTTGCAAAGGATTCAGGATCAACATTAACGGGTGAAGACTGCGGTAAGTATCCCAAAGCCAGTCATCCACAAAGAAAGGTCTTCCGCCATCGTCATGAATCTTTCCATCATAGCCACTGAAATAACGACCATCTTCCGAAATATTAACCATTCTTTCCATCGAACGGTAAAGCGAAGTATAAAAAATCCGTTTTTCGCGTTCGGTTCCACCTTCTACTTTAATTTTTCCGAGTTCGTTTGCCCAAATCTTATGACTTTCATCCTTAACCGATTCAAAGCTTTTATCGAGTGTTTCCTTATGGAGATTGGCAGCAGCCTGGTTTTCGTCGATATACGAAATCCCAATGCGAACTTCAACAGGTTTGTCGATTGCATCAAATCCAACGAATACACCAACGCCATTGCCGGCAATTTCTGTCTCCGTTTTAATTTTACCCGAATCGAATGAGCCCGATTTGTCAAATGGTTCGCTGAATTCAGCATAAAAAAATTGCCTGGTTTTCTCAAATTCCTCCCAGCCTTGAATGATATTGTTTCCAATGATTTTAAAGGAAGCTTTCCTTGTTGAGCGGAAGATGATGTTGCTTGAATCCTTATCACTATATTTAAAACGGTATATTACAGTCCGTTCCGTAGTTGTCCAATCAGCTTCAATATTCGAATCTTCAAGCAAGACTTTATGATACCACGGATGAACCTCTTCCTGATCGTGGTCGTACAATGACGCATATTCATTCTTGT
>JAAFHB010000083.1 GCA_010906965.1 Mariniphaga sp.
TCTAAACTTCCTTTGATTCTTGACAAGGTTAACTTCTTTTCTCCCTGAGTCATTCCCCAATTCTCGATCCGACGGTCCAGGACAATACCAAGTTTGTTGAAAGCATTTGTGATACGTTCTTCAGAGAGCTCAATAAATACCACTTCAATGCCATTCGAACTGGCGATACGGGCAATATTTTGTCCGTCTTTCCCACATCCGACTATTCCTATTTTGGAAAAAAGGGTTCGTTGTTGCTGCTTTTTACTTAACCCGAAATCCTCGATGGCCTCAATAATCATGTTTTCCATTTCCCGAAATTCTTATGTTTTATTCTATTTGGATATTCTTTTCAATTATAGGTTTTTAAAAAGAGAGTAATTGGCTACGGGTTGAAAATATTTGTTATCAATTGCTACTTCGCCAATTTTCCTCTTCTCGTCTTCACTCAATCTCTCCGTCTCTCCATCTTCTTATCCGGCCTGGGTAGCTGTAATTGCTGCCATATTTACAATGTCACTCACCGAACAACCTCTCGAAAGATCGTTAATCGGAGCAGCCATGCCCTGAAGGATCGGACCAATCGCCTCTGCACCTGCGAGTCGTTGAACAAGTTTGTATCCAATATTTGCAGCCTCAAGTCCAGGGAATACAAGTACATTGGCTTTACCTGCAACAAGACTACCAGGTGATTTCAGTTGACCTACCTCTTCGTTCAAAGCTGCATCAAGTTGCATTTCTCCATCAATTAACAGCTCCGGTGCCATCTCGTGGGCAATGCGTGTGGCATTAACCATTTTGTCAACCAAGGCGTGTTTGGCGCTTCCTTTCGTTGAAAAGGAAAGCATCGCAATGCGTGGTTCAATATTGGCAATGGTTTTTGCTGTTTTTGCTGTTGTTATAGCAATTTCGGCTAATTGTTTCTCATCAGGATCGGGCATTACAGCACAATCAGCGAATATTAAGATTCCATTGTCGCCGATCGTCTTGTCCTTGAGTATCATAATAAATACACCCGAAACAACACTTACACCTGGCAACGTTTTGACATATTGAAGGGCAGGACGAAGAACATCACCTGTTGCATTAATCGCTCCGGCAATTTCGCCGTCTGCATCGCCAGCTTTGATCATAATCGGACCAAATACCAGCGGATTGTTTAGTGATTTAAGCGCTTCTTCGATGGTTAATCCTTTGCTTTTCCGGATTTCAACCATTATTTCGGCATAATGTTGTCTTTTATCATCTGTCAGCGGATCAATGATTTCAGCTCCTGAAATATCAATTCCTTCTTTCCTGGTCAACTCCGCAATTATTTGAGGATTTCCAAGAAGAATAATTTTGGCAAGTTTTTCTTTAAGGACAATTTCTGCTGCCTTAAGGGTACGTAGCTCAGTTCCTTCAGCAAGGACAATTCTGTTTTGCAGCTTACGCGCTCTATTTTTAATTTGATCTAATAATTCCATTGTATGGGTTTTAAAACTTTTGACTTTGAATATCAAATAGTATGCAAAATTACGTAATAATGAAGGACAAGGCCTATAAATGCTGGATTTTTTTAGGTTAAAAATTGGGTTTATTCGTTACATTTCAACAAAATAATTAAAATTTAACCTCCATAGAGGGATAAACCGCTACATTTTTGTGATATTTGTGACTGAAAAATTATCCAATCCAAAATCAATTAGATATGTATAAAATTCAGACGCTTAACAAGATCGACCAGGAAGGTCTTCAGGTTTTCCCTTCAACTAACTACGAAATTGCCAGCGAAATGGCTGATCCCGATGCTATTGTTCTGCGAAGTTTTAGTATGCACGACATGGAGTTGCCACTTTCTGTTAAGGCAATTGCAAGGGCTGGTGCCGGCGTAAACAATATCCCGATTGCGAAATGTACCGAAAAGGGTATCGTTGTTTTTAATACACCAGGCGCTAATGCCAATGGAGTTAAAGAGTTAGTAATTGCCAGTCTGTTATTGGCCTCACGTAATATTATTGGCGGTGTTCAATGGGCCAAAAGTATTGCCGGAGAAGGCGATAAAGTTCCGGTACTTGTGGAAAAAGGCAAATCTTGCTACGCCGGAAGTGAAATAAAAGGAAAAACGCTTGCGATAATGGGATTAGGTGCGATCGGTGTTCTTGTTGCTAATGCTGCTCAATCGCTCGGGATGAATGTTATTGGTTACGATCCTTATATTACGGTTGATCATGCCTGGAATCTGCATCACGATATTATTCGCGCAAGCAGCATCGAATCAGTATTGGCCAAGGCTGATTTTATTACATTACATATGCCATTGTTAGCTGAGACAACCGGATTTGTCAATGCTGAAAAGCTTAAAATGATGAAAGACGGGGTAAAAATCCTGAACTTTGCCCGAGGTGAACTGGTTGTAGATGCTGATATTAAAGCTGCTATTGAGAGCAAAAAAGTAGGTTCTTATTTTACCGACTTCCCTAATGCAGATTTGCTTAAACTGGATAAAGTGGTTGCTATTCCTCACCTGGGAGCTTCGACCGGTGAATCAGAAGTGAACTGTGCGATTATGGCCGCCGAAGAGGTGCGCAATTTCTTCGAAAATGGAAATATCCAGAACTCAGTCAATTTTCCGGCTGCCGGAATGGAGCGTAACAATGGCGCACGTCTTTTAATTACCAATAAAAATATCCCTGCTATTATCAGCAAGATTACTGCAATTCTTGCCGAGGCCGGGATTAATATTGACAATATGCTGAATAAAAATAAAGGAGATATTGCCTATAATATTATCGATACGAACGAAGCCAGTCTTTCTGAAGATATTGTTGCTAAGATGAAAGCGATTGAAGGCGTATTTATGGTAAGGACTTTACCGGCAAAATAGTCGTATTGAAGGTCTTTGGAAAATCGCTGGACAGTTGTAAACTGACTGTCTGCGATTTTTTTATGATTTATGGGTTTGTAACAGATAACTACAGATAGTTTTTTTCAATTTTTACCAAACAACATTAAAATGAGTAATTCAGTAACGAACAAAGCGGCAGATAATATTCGCATTCTCTCGGCTGCAATGGTCGAGAAAGCGAATTCCGGACATCCCGGAGGTGCTATGGGTGGAGCCGATTTTGTGAATATCCTATTTACCGAGTTTTTGAAATACGATCCCAGCGAGATGACCTGGCCGTTCCGTGACCGGTTTTTCCTTGATCCGGGACATATGTCACCGATGCTCTATTCGGTATTGGCACTTGCCGGAAACTATTCGATCGACGATCTGAAAGGCTTCCGCCAGTGGGGTTCTGCAACGCCAGGGCATCCTGAAGTTGAACCGGAGCGTGGTGTCGAAAATACTTCCGGTCCGCTTGGGCAAGGACATACAATGGCTGTTGGTGCTGCGATCGCCGAACGTTTTTTAGTGGCCCGCTTTGGCGAATGGATGGCTCATAAAACGTATACCTTTATTTCTGATGGAGGTGTGCAGGAAGAAATTTCGCAGGGAGCTGGTCGTCTGGCCGGTTACCTGGGACTGAATAACCTGATCATGTTTTACGATTCGAACGATATTCAGCTTTCAACTGCGACCAACGCTGTTACCGCAGAAGATACTGAAATGAAATACAAAGCCTGGGGCTGGAATGTTCTGAGCATAAACGGCAACGATGCTGATGCTATCCGTGGTGCGCTTCGGACTGCCTTGGTTGAAAAACATAAGCCGACCATTATTATTGGCAAAACGACAATGGGCAAAGGCGCTGTTAAAGAAGACGGTTCTTCATTTGAACGCCAGTGTTCAACCCACGGACAACCGCTTACACATGCCGGAGCTTCCTTTAAAAAGACCATTGCTAATTTGGGTGGTGATCCTGAACGTCCGTTTGTTATCTTCCCTGAAGTGGCTGAACTCTACGCTAAACGTGCGGAGGAATTAAAAGCCTGGGCAAATGCCAAAAACGACGAAGAAGATGTATGGGCAGCTGCAAATCCTGAACTAGCTGACAAACTTGATCAGTTTCTTTCAGGTGAGGCCCCTGAATTTGACTACTCTAAAATCGTTCAGAAAGCAGGAGCTGCAACACGTAACGCTTCGGCGACTGTTCTTGCCGCTTTTGCCAAAGAGATTGACAATATGATTGTCGCTTCGGCAGACCTTTCAAACTCTGACAAAACGGACGGATTCCTGAATAATACCCATGCTTTTAAAAACGGTGACTTTACAGGCGCATTCCTTCAGGCAGGTGTTTGTGAACTCACGATGGCAGCGGTTATGAACGGTATTGCCCTTCATGGCGGAATCATTGCTGCCTGCGGAACCTTCTTTGTATTCTCCGATTATATGAAGCCTGCCGTACGTATGGCTGCCCTGATGGAATTGCCGGTTAAATATATCTGGACACACGATGCTTTCCGTGTAGGTGAAGACGGACCAACACACCAGCCGGTTGAACATGAAGCTCAGATCCGTTTGATGGAAAGTCTTAAAAACCATCACGGTGAAAATTCTGTTCTGGTATTGCGTCCTGCTGATGCGCAGGAAACGACAGTCGCATGGCAGTTGGCACTTGAAAATACAAGCACACCGACTGCATTTATTCTTTCGCGTCAGAATATCAAAGATCTTCCTGCTAAAACAAGTCGCTACGAAGAGGCCAAACAGGCAGCGAAAGGTGCTTATACGGTTGAAGAGTGCGAAAATCCGGCAGTCATTCTGGTTGCTTCCGGTTCTGAAGTCGCATCACTTGTTGAAGGTGCGGTCTTGTTGCGCGAGCGCGACGGACTTGGCGTACGTGTTGTTTCTGCCCCTTCGGAAGGACTTTTCCGTGATCAGGACAAAGCTTATCAGGAAAGTGTTTTACCACACAATGTCCCTAAATTTGGATTGACAGCCGGTCTGCCAATCACGTTGCGCGGACTCGTTGGTGATTCGGGCGCTATCTGGGGTTTGAGTTCTTTTGGATTCTCTGCTCCATATGAAGTTCTCGATAAACAACTTGGTTTTACTGCCGAAAACATCTACAACCAGGTGAAAGCGCTTTTAGCTTAATCAGTTGCTGATATAGATATTAAAAACGGGCGCCGATTGGTGCCCTTTTTTCATGTCGATTGATAACTTGGGGAGATCTTTTTTCTTTTTGTGAACTTTGCGCATTACTTGGCGCACTTTGCGGTTAACCCTTTTTACCACAAGGGACGCAATGGTTTTCGCAAGGGACGCAAAGATTACAACCCATTTGCAGGAATTACAATGGGCGGATTTGCTTTTTTGCGCCGGGCGAGCAGATCGGCATAATATTTACGGGCGGTATTCAGCATTGCGAGCGTTGTGACAAAGAGGGGAGTCTTAAGCACATTGCTCATCTCCAATATGTAAGCTGTGAATTCGTTGTAATCTGCGAGCAATTCGGAGCGCATCGCACGCATATTATAGGTTTCGGCAAATGCTTTGGTTACCGACCGGCCGCTGAACAAGGCTTCGAATTGCTGATTGGTCATCTTCATCCGTGTGACATACCGTCCGATATTCAGAAATGCCACCTTTTCTGCATATTTCTCATTCTCAAGTTCACTTACGAGTTTATCAATTGCCAATGTCTTCGCTTCATAGTTTAGTTTGGCCGGATTTTTAAAAGTTTTGTATAAAATACGGAGACTTTTGCCTGCGACAACCTCTGCCGGATCATCTGAAAGAAGGTATACTTTCAACATCAATGAAAAGGCCACAATTGCCTTGTTGCGAACTTTATCCGCACGACTGATCTTTTCAGTCTCATCGTTTTTACGACTCTGCGCAAGTTCTTTTTCGTAATAAACAGTCCTGTCACGGATTTTCTGCAAATAGGCACTGTAGGGTTGATCGGTTAATAATGTCTGATCGATTGTTGCCAGATCTCTCAGGTGTTGTTTCATCAGCGAACCAAATTCCATGTTCGTCAGAAATGATGATTTCAGTGGTTCAAGGTAATTGCTCATTGTTTAACAGGTCTTAAGGATTAAACTAACCTAAAATTACTTGTTTATTTTAATATTATTTTGAGTTTTAAATGAAAAGATTGAAGTTATATCAAAAATTTTTCTTGAACCGTTATTGAGAATGGAAATCTATATTCAATTTTATCAGAAAACTAAAATTTATTAATTGCCAATCTATTGAATAGATTAATTCTTCAAAATTTAAGTCATCAAATACCTATGATTGATTAAATCTTAAAAATTTAAGTCGTCGAACCACGTGGATAAATTAAATAGTAAGAGTTCAAGCTGTTTAATCCATTGAATGCATTAAATTCAATAAATTGAAAGTGAAAAATTTATATGAAAGGGAGAATAAGAATGGATTTATTTCAGCTGTGTTGAGAATTCAATTAAAATTACTTTGGCTAAATTTTAGTTGTTTATTGATTCAATTTTTCCTTAATCCGTTGTTTCACGAGTTCATTCAGTTCATCTGGATTCATCCCTTCAGGATTGATGGCCGGAAGAAATTCAACGGTGATATTTGTCCGCTTCGTTCTCATCTTATCTTTTTTCTTACCATAGAATGCGCCGGAAATAGCGATTGGCACAACCGGAATATTCAATTCGGTGCTAAGAATTGCATATGTTTTTTTGAAGGAACCTATTCCACCGGTCTCCGTACGTGTTCCCTCGGGGAAAATCAGGATCTTTTTACCAAGCTTAACCACGGCTGCCATCTTATGGATCGACTCTTTCAAATCTTTTGAAAGATCCATGATGATGATATTCGTCCTTTGAGCCAGGTATTTACGAATGGCTCCTTTTACATGGTCGGTTTTCGCATACGAGTAAGTCTCTTTCAACGTTTTTTTATCGAGGTAGGAGAGGACCAGAAAAGCATCCAGTTTGCTCTGGTGGTTAGGTGTTAAAAAGCAAGCCCCTTCCGGGATATTTTCCAGCCCTTTAACTTCGGTTTTTATAAAGATATTTGCGATTGATCGCACTGAGCCGACAATTGTCCCGAGTAAAAATGAATATTTTGGCAGATCGACTTCTGTATTCACTTTCAGATCGCCGGTCCATGTGGTGTCTTCCTGTTTGTGGAATAGTTTATGTGTCCGGACATACTCCGAAATTGTTTTAATCGAAGGGAACTTCAGCAACTGCTCTTCACCAATTTTAACACCAAAGGTCTTGTCGATGTAATCGATCAGGCTCAGTTTCCCGAGCGAATCAAGGGCAATATCGAAAATAAGGTGGTCGTCGGGCGAGACATCCATGTCGACCTGAGATTCAATAAACGATTTTACAGCGCGGTACTCTACCGTATCAGGATCTTTAGATACGGGTTTTTCGCTTTCTGTCTTATTGATCAAATCTTCGAGTTTGAACCGCTGAAGCTTCGACAGACGCGTGCGGGGTAATTCGGTATTCACCAGCGTAAACTGCATAATGCGTTTGTAGGAACTCATCTCAGCATTGAAAGGCGATAGCACCGATTCCCTGAAATATTGGGAGATGTCATCGATATTATTGTCTTCGAGGTATTTGTGATCGGGCAAAATAACGGCGTGGAGCATCTCTTTGTGCATAAACACACCTGCTTCTTTTATGGCGGGCGAAGATCCTTCAAGTTTCATCTCAACCTCGACAGGATTAATATTCTTCCCGTTAGGCAATACAATAATCTCTTTTTTCCTTCCTGTAATGTATAAAAATCCACCCTTTTCAATCCTTCCAAGGTCACCTGTATAAAGCCATCCGTCTTTGATCACCTCTGCAGTCTCTTCGGGCCGGTTGTAATAACCTTTCATTATACTTGGGCCCTTGGCAACGATTTCACCATCCCTGATTTCAACGGTTAGGCCGGGCAATGCTTGTCCGGTTGAACCAATTTTCACTTTACCAGGACGCGGAAAAGTGATCATTGGCGCAGCTTCTGTCATCCCAAATCCTTCGAGAATATCAAAACCAATTAAATAGAAAAATGTTCCTACCTCTTTGTTCAGAGCGGCACCACCGGCAATCATATACAACAAATGACCACCCAATCCATTATGGATCTTTTTAAATAAAGTCTTACCGAGTTTTCTGCTTTTGGTACGGTAAACAAGTTTCAGAAATGCTTTGGCGATTACACTTGAATTGATTTTTGCAAGTAGTCCGCGGTACATCAGTTCATAAAGCCTGGGAACACCAATCATTACCGTCACCTGGTTGTCGGCCAGTGTTTTCATCAGATCGGGTGTCTGCATCGAAGGGGAGACCACTAACGTACCTCCCGCATACAGCGGAACCATCATCGATCCGACAAGCGGAAATATATGATGCAGGGGGAGGAGAACTAATGTCTGACTTTCAGCATGAAATATTTTTGCATCAATCACGGCATTCATATTCTGAATGATATTGGTGTACGAGAGCATCACCCCTTTGGGACTACCTGTCGTACCTGATGTATAGATAATTACTGCTGTATTATCATTGTCGCCGGGGCCGGTCCATGCACTTTCGGGCTGATCGGCAACGGGCGGGTGATCCTCAAAAACAATAATTTGGGGTTTAAACGTGCTTTTTTGTTTTACTTTGGTGTAGGCATCCTGCATCGCCGCACTGATAAAGAGTATTTCAGGCTGGCAATCATCAATAATATAAGCAACATCTTCGGCCGACGACATGTAATCAATTGGAACCGCAATATAATTGTGCTGAAGTGCTGCATAGAAAGTACAGATCCACTCAAGCCTGTTTTCGGAGTAAATCCCTATTTTCGTGATGCCTTGGTTACCAATCAGAAGTGAGTACTGCTGAATATATTTCAGGAGTTCTCTGCCTGTAATATTCTGATTGTGAGTGATGATATATTTCTTGTCAAGGTTATCCCTGCTAATAATAGCTTTCAGCATAAGTTGTTATTGTGATGTAATTGAGTATGAGAAAAAATCATTAATGAGTTCATTCGTATAATTTCATGGAAGGGCAACTTTAAATTTCGAAGTAGACCTGAACCATTTTTTCAATAAAATACTGCAAAGTAACAGAATCTTACAATAAAACCCAAAGCCAGATTTTTGTTGTTTGAACAAGTTCGATTGATTTACTAAATTTGTGGCCGTTGTAAAATAATATATATGTCAGGACATAGTAAATGGTCAAAGATTAAAAGAAAGAAGGGGGCACTTGACGCCAAGCGATCTAACATCTTCTCAAGGTTATCAAAAGAGATCACTGTCGCGGTTAAAGAGGGCGGTATTAGTGACCCATCGATGAATGCACAATTGCGGATAGCTGTTTTGAATGCCAAAGGGCAGAATATGCCTAAAGAAAACATCGACAGGGCGATCAGTAAAGGCGAAAAGGATGGAAATGATCTTGCAGAAATCTTTTTGGAAGGTTACGGTGCTGGCAGGGTTGCTGTATTTGTGGAGTGTCTGAGCGATAACAATAACCGGACAGTTGCCGATATTCGTCACATTATCACTAAACGTGGCGGAACACTTGCAACAAAAGGTACGCTTAATTTTATTTTTGACAGGAAGGGCGTTTTCACGATTCCAGCCAAAGCCGGAACCGATATGGAGGAACTCGAACTTGAATTTATTGAAGCCGGAGCTGAAGATGTCGAAATAGATGAGGATATGATTATTGTAACTACCGCGCTTGAAGATTACGGAAAGTTCAATAAGAAACTCGAAGAATTAGGAATTATTCCGAAAGAAGTTGAATTGCAACGGATCCCCAAGGTTGATAAACGCCTGGCAGTTGAAGAAGCAAAAGTCGTTATGCGCATGATCGAGGAATTAGAGGATAATGAAGATGTGCAGAATGTCTATCACAACCTCGAAATGACCGAAGAACTGGAACGGGCGCTGGAGGAAGAATAGAAAATAAGGATAAAGGATAAAGGATAAAGGATAAAGGATAAAGGATAAAAAACAATGTAAAAGCCAGATAAAATGGAAGACTTACAACAGTATTCGAAAAATGATTTGCAAGACAGGTTGTTTAACTTTGTGGTGAATGTAATCATCCAAATTCGAAATCTTCCCAATGGTGTCGAGTATAATGTTATTAGTTATCAATTAATAAAGGCTGCGACGTCAACTGGTGCCAATTACGAGGAGGCACAAGGAGCTGTTTCCAAGGCAGATTTTGCCAATAAAGTTGGAATTGCGCTTAAAGAGATGCGTGAGTCAAATTATTGGATAAGACTGGTCATAGCGATTACAGAAAAAAACGATGAATGGAAAAAGATGCGTCAGGAATCAGCTGAATTGATGAAAATCATGGGAAGCATCTATTCCAAAACTTCGGTGAAAAGATAACCCTTTTCAACTTTAACCCTTAATCCTTAACCCTTAACCCTTAATCCTTAATCATTAACCCCTAACCATTAATCATTAACCATTAACCCTTTAACCTTTTTTTTGCTATGCTTCGACGTAAAATAGTTATTCCGGTTGTGGTGATTGCAACGCTGATCATCATTGCTGTTTCGCAGTATCCGAAGCTCTACCTGGCAACGGGGTATGGTGCCAAATCGATGGCGACTGCTGTTTTTGTTGCCGAAAGAGATCCGCAGATGGTGAATCTGACCGATCTGAACTATTCAATTGTAAAATATACAAAGAGCGTTGTTGACTACGAAAACAAGTCAGTGACCACCTCTTTCTGGGGAATGGCTAAACAAACGGCAGTTTACCGAAACGGTTTTGGCTGTTGTTTGGTTGGCGACCGCTCCGCTGATTCGCTGCGAATGGTCACTTTTAATCGTCCGGTTTTCAGACAGGATGGTTCCTGGCACATGGCCTGGCCCAATGGCGATCTCGTTAAAGATACCGTCTTTTCCGAAATCGACACTGTCAAAATGAATTCGGCTATTGATGCAGCTTTTGACAAGCCTCCCACCTATGAAAAAAGGACTGCTGCGGTTGTTGTTCTCTTTAAAGGAGAACTGGTTGCAGAAAAATACGATAAAGCGTTGGGCATAACCCCCGATACACGCATATGGGGATGGTCGATGACTAAAAGTATCATCAACGCAATGGCAGGGGTTCTCACAAAACAAGGCAAACTGGATGTGAATGCGGTGGCTCCGGTTCCGCAATGGCAGAAGGATCGCCGGCGCGACATCACCATCAACAATTTAATGCACATGAGCAGCGGATTGAAGTGGGATGAGAATTACAGCGATGTATCGTCTGCCACAAATATGCTTTATCGTTCGGACGATGCTTACAAGGTTGCTATTGATGTGCCTTATCAGAAGAAACCCGAAACAGATTGGAACTATTCTTCAGGAACTACAAATATCATCTCCGGCATTCTGCGCACCCTTATCGGGAATGACCAGTCGTATCACGAATTTCCGTACCGTGAAATCTTCAATAAGATTGGGATCTCTTCCATGATTATTGAAACTGATGCAGCCGGAAATTTTGTGGGTTCATCCTATGGCTATGCATCCGCTCGCGACTGGGCACGATTTGGATTGCTCTATTACAACGATGGAGTTTGGAAAGGCGATACTATTCTGCCAAACGGCTGGGTCAGTTATACACGAACACCCGCTGTTGCTTCCAAAGGCGAATATGGCGCTCAGTTTTGGCTGAATAAATCGAAGAAATTACCCGATGTTCCTGAAGATATGTACTCCTGCAATGGTCACCGTGGACAGCGGGTCTATATTATCCCTTCGCGCAACCTCGTTGTTGTTCGTTTGGGTTTTTCCGAAGAGGGATTCAATCACAATGAATTCCTAAAGGGAATTTTGGGGGCGATTAAATAATTAGACAATTAGACAATTCGGCAATGGGACGATTTGGCAATTAGACAATGAGACGATTTTACAATTCGGGAAAGTGAAGATAAGGGTGTGTAAAGATGTGAAAGGAATAAATGGAGAAATTTGAGTCACTGATTCTTTTGCAATACCCTGAAAGGGTTAAATCTTAATAACCCCGGGTAAGGAGGAACAACGCAACCCGGGGAAAGAAATGCGATAAATGTAAGGCGCAACTGGAAAGGTAAACAGGATTAATACTTCTCTATGCGCCGCAAATAGAAACTTCAGAAATAAAATTAAATGCAAAAGCCAAATATCATTTTACCTGCCGAATGGGCTGCCCAATGTGGCGTAATGCTCACCTGGCCACACGAAGGGACCGACTGGGCCGACATGCTCGATGAGGTGGAGATTTGCTTTCTCGCGATTGCCAAAGCCATATCCGATAGGGAAAAGCTATTGATTGTTTGTAAGGATATTCCGCGACTGACTGATAAATTGAAGAATTGCAGGACTGAAAATATTGTTTTTGCAGCGTACCCGCTAAACGATACGTGGGCACGCGATCATGGCGCAATAACGGTGATGAAAGAAGGAAAACCAACGTTATACGATTTCACATTTAATGGTTGGGGAATGAAATTTGCTGCCAACTTCGATAACCAGATCACCTCTTCGCTATATAAGAACGGTTTTTTCCGGAAAGGGGTTCAATATGAGAACCTGCAGCACTTTGTTTTGGAGGGGGGAAGTTTGGAATCTGATGGAGAAGGAACCTTACTCACAACACGCGATTGCCTGTTATCGATCAACAGAAATCAGCATCTGACGGAAGCAGCGATTGAAAAGCAATTGATTGATTTGTTTGGTCTCCAGCAGATGTTATGGCTCTCGTCGGGTTATCTGGCAGGTGACGATACAGATAGTCATATTGATACGCTGGCCAGGTTTTGCGATCCGCAAACCATTGCATACGTCAAATGTGATGATGCGAACGACGAACACTTTGAAGCGCTTAACCGGATGGAGCAGGAACTGACTGCATTTCGCACATTAAAGAATCAGGCTTATCAGCTGATACCCCTTCCGATGGCAGACCCTGTTTTTGATGGAAAAGAACGACTTCCGGCCACATATGCCAATTTTTTAATCATCAATGGAGCAGTTCTGGTTCCGTTTTACAATTCTCCAAAGGATCAGATTGCTGCGCAAATATTACAGAAGGCTTTTCCTGACAGGGAAATCATCGGAATTGACTGTAGTCCGTTGATCATACAACATGGATCGCTCCATTGCGTTACGATGCAATTTCCGGAGGGAGTTTTGTAACCGGAGGCAACCATTATTTAACTATTTTTGTCTGGATCTTTAAATAAGTCTTTTAATAAACAGCAATTAAACATGCTTAAAACAGGTTTAATACAACAGGCAAACGGTGCCGATATCGAAGCAAATAAGTCAAAACTTGCCTCCGGCATTGCATGGTGTGCCGGGCAAGGTGCGAAACTGATTGTTTTGCAGGAGCTTCACAACTCTCTCTATTTTTGCCAGACGGAAAACACCGCACTCTTTGATATTGCGGAAACGATTCCGGGCAGTTCTACCGCTTTTTACAGTCAGTTAGCAAAGGAACATGAAGTTGTTCTGGTGACTTCATTATTTGAAAAGCGCTCAGCCGGACTTTATCACAATACAGCGGTGGTGTTCGAGAAAGACGGAACAATTGCGGGAAAATACCGCAAAATGCATATTCCGGATGATCCGGCTTACTACGAGAAGTTTTATTTTACCCCTGGTGATATTGGTTTTGAGCCCATTCAAACCTCTGTCGGAAAGCTTGGTGTTCTTGTTTGCTGGGATCAGTGGTATCCCGAAGCAGCGAGATTGATGGCGCTTGCAGGTGCTGAAATCCTTATTTACCCCACAGCGATTGGATATGAATCATCAGATCCGGAGGAGGAGAAGAAACGTCAGTTGGACGCATGGACGATTTCGCAACGTGGACATGCAGTTGCCAACGGAATACCTGTGATTGCCGTGAACCGTACCGGTTTCGAACCCGATCCTTCGGGACAGACCAATGGAATCACGTTTTGGGGAAACAGCTTTGTTGCCGGACCGCAGGGTGAAATATTGGGTGCTGCTCCTGAATCTGAAGATGCCAACCTGATTGTGGAAATCGATCTTCAACGATCTGAATCCGTCAGACGCTGGTGGCCATTCCTGCGCGATCGCCGTATCGATGCCTACGGCGATCTGACAAAGCGATTTATAGACTGAACCCGAATTCGACGATTCGACAATGAGACGATTAGACAATGAGACGATTCGGCAATGAGACAATTCGACAATGATTTGAATAGTAACCAGATTCAATCCTACTCCATAAAATCATTAACAATTAACCCTTAACCCTTAACCCTTATAAGAAATCTTCCCGGATAGGAGAGAAGCTGTCAACCAACCTTGCCATAGGTGATAGGACTTTGATAGTATGTTTTATTCCGGAAGCGATATAAAACAGATCTCCTTCCACCAATTGCTGATCAGGTTCACCTTCACAATAAAGAATGATTTCTCCTTTTGCTATGTAGCAAGTTTGCTCATGCGGGTGAGCGTGAAAGGGCTCGGCTTCGCTCCATGGACCGTTGCGAAATTCAATCATCACGGTCATAATACCTTTTAGATATACGATTTTTCTGAATACGCTACTGCGGACCTCTTCCCAGTTATCGTCTGAATATTTCTTTACAGCCATACTTTTAATTTGCTAATGGATTAATGTGATAATTCGACAATGTAATAATTTGCTAATTTGACAATTTGATGATGAATTGGAATTGAATTAACTGATATCAAGCAGGTTTTCATTAATTGACTACAGATTACGAAAGTGAAAAATACAATTTATTTCCCTTCTTCAAAAATAAATCAGCAAACCCTTCAAAAAATATGGTTATTTTGCAAACGATTTAATTGTTTAACCCTATTAATTAAGAACATTAGATGGGAAAAGTTTTGATCATTGGTGCCGGTGGTGTTGGAACCGTCGTAGCACACAAAATGGCCGGTCTGCCTGAAGTTTTCACAGAGATAATGCTTGCCAGCCGTACCAAATCGAAATGTGATGTAATTGCTGCACGCATTGGCGGTAACCGGATTCAGACAGCTCAGGTTGATGCCGATCATGTTCCGCAGTTAGTTGAACTGATCCGCTCCTTTAAGCCTGATCTGGTTGTGAATGTAGCACTTCCATACCAGGATCTGACGATTATGGATGCTTGTCTTGAGACCGGTGTTTCGTACCTCGACACTGCCAATTACGAACCCAAAGATGAAGCTAAATTTCAATACAGCTGGCAATGGGCTTATCACGAAAGATTTAAAGCTGCAGGATTGACCGCAATCCTCGGTTGTGGATTTGACCCTGGTGTGACAAGTATTTTTACTGCCTGGGCTGCCAAATACGTATTTGATGAAATCCACTACCTCGATATTGTTGATTGTAATGCAGGGGATCATGGCAAAGCTTTTGCCACCAATTTCAATCCTGAGATTAATATCAGGGAGGTGACCCAAAAAGGAAAATACTGGGAGAATGGCCAATGGGTAGTTACTGAACCTCATGAGATTCACAAGCCGCTCACTTACCCGCATATCGGAGAGCGTGAGTCGTATGTGATTTACCACGAAGAATTGGAATCGTTGGTGAAGAACTTTCCAACCATTAAAAAGGCTCGTTTCTGGATGACCTTTGGACAGGAGTACCTGACCCATCTGCGTGTCATTCAAAATATCGGAATGGCAGGGATAAAACCCATCATGTATGAAGGGAGAGAGATTGTACCGATCCAGTTCTTAAAAGCAGTCCTTCCAGCTCCTGAAGAACTTGGCTCCAATTACCATGGTGAGACTTCGATTGGTTGCCGTATCAAAGGGATCAAAGACAAGAAGAAAAAGACCTACTATATTTACAATAACTGTAGTCACGAAGCGGCCTATGCCGAAACTGGTATGCAGGCTGTGAGTTATACAACGGGTGTTCCAGCCATGATCGGAGCCATGATGTTTCTGAAAGGGGAGTGGAAAAGTCCGGGAGTCCATAACGTTGAGGAGTTTAATCCTGATCCGTTTATGGAACAACTGAACCTGAATGGTCTTCCCTGGTGGGAACTTCACGATGTGCCGCTCGAAATGAGTTAGCTGAAATAATAAATGCCCGCTAAAAACGGGCATTTATTTTAAGGTTAAAGGATAAAGGATAAAGGATAAAGTACAAAGGATAAAGTACAAAGGATAAAGTACAAAGGATAAAATACTAAAGGATAAAGTACTAAAGGATAATGCCGATAAACACGTGAGGAAGCGTCAGGAAAATGAGATTTCGATAAATCAAAGCGCTGTTAATTTTCCCTTTAACCTTATCCCTTTAACCTTTATTTCCTTCTAACCGGTTCTTCAGGGCAGATCATATGGTAGATCTCGCCCCAACCCGGAAACCCACCGATATTGCGGTCGTCAATAAACAGATCCGCATTTATTTTACGGCTGATTGTTGCATCATACTCCTCCTCCGGATAGCTTTTATTCACGGCATAAAATTCGATACCCTTCTTTTTGCAAAAATTAACAGCTTCATCCAGCTGTTTACCAGATCTGAAAGTCCAAAGAATGAGCTGGTGCTGCTTCTTCTGCAATGCTTTAATTGTTTCTATAGCAAATGGCAGTTCTTTTCCGATGGCGGGGTAACGATGCTCAACAATGGTTCCGTCAAAATCAACTGCGATAATCATAGGCAAAATCTTTTCAGAAAATGATTAATATATATTTATGAACTGTAGAGAAACGATGAATCACTGGACTGTAGCGAAACGATTAATAGCTGGACTGTAGAGAAACGATGAATCGTTGGACTGTAGCGAAACGATTAATCGCTGAAATAGTAGAGACGCGATAAATCGCGTCTTTACTATTTCAGCGTCTCTGCATTAACCCATATTACTTTAATCTCTTTTTTAAATACGTCATCACCCTTTCAAATCCTTTTAAATGATGAACATCATCATAGTAACCCGTATTTCCGTACTTATACCCATATCCGTAACTCTCTGCCTTCAAGTCATTGAGAACGATACAGATCCGTTTCATCGTATCTTTGGTAGCCAGTTGATCAATAAATTTCACCTGCGCTTTATGGCTGTAACCCTGTCGGAGCAAGAAGAGGTTGGCATCACTGTATCTGCCTGATATATTACCATCGGTGACAATTGAGACGGGTGGATTATCGAGAATCACATAATCAAATGCAACTTTAGCTTCGGCAATAAAACGATCCAGGCCTCCGTTCTCAAGAAGTTCCGCCGGATTCGGAGGTATGGGTCCCGATGAAACATAGCTGAGATTCTGAACCATCGTAGGGCGGACAATCTCACTAAACTTATTCTGATTAATCAGGTAGTTACTCAGACCTTCCTGGTGATGATCCATTCCAAAGATAAGGTTTAGACGTGGTTTATGCATATCGACAGCAACGAGCAGCACCTTCTTTTTGTTCATCGCGATGATACAGGCCAGGTTCAGTGAGACAAATGATTTTCCTTCACCAGGGATGGCAGAATGTACACCGATCACATTTTGTTCCTGTTCCCTTAGAATATATTGAAGATTGGTTCGAAGACTCCTGAATGATTCAGCGATTGCTGAACGGGGATGTTCATTCACTGCGAACTCTTTTTCATAAAGGTTATGGCTAATCATACCCACAATTGGGATGGTGGTGGCTCTTTCAATCTCGTCCCGGCTTTTGATGGTATCATTGAAATAGTCGGAGAGGAGGATAATAATAAATGGAAGTCCAAGTCCCAAAAGCAGTCCGATCAGCAGGTTATTCCGCTTATTAGGACCTACGATTCCAGCAGTTTCAAGCCGGGCCCTGTCGATCACCTGCGCATCGGCTACATTGGAAGCCTTTGTAATCGCCGCCTCTGCACGTTTTGTGAGCAGAAAGGTATAAAGCTCGTTATTTACGTCGAAACGTCTTTTGATATTAATCAGTTGCTGCTCCGTTTTGGGAAGTTTTTCAGCTGATTTATTAACAGCTGCGATTCTGCCACTGAGGTTTTCAAGTTCTGTTTTTGAGTTCGATTCAAGGTTGGTCAGATTTTCCCCCAAACTGTTGCGTGTTGACTTGATTTCATTGTCAAGCATGATAAGTGCAGGGTTAATATCCTGTGCGCTGTACGACATTATTTCGCGGCGGCTGTAAAGATCGGCTAACCTGACAACCATTGTATTTAACGATGGATCAGTGATCCCGATCACGGATGGGGAAACTGCCTGTTTCATCCCATTGGCACTCATGATATAATTTTTGAGGCTCTTGAAGTAAACAAGCCGCATTTCCGCGATTGCTTTTTCCGATTCAAGGGTCTGCAGCTTGGTCATGACGAGGCCCCCTTCCTGGCTTAAGTTGAAAATCTGATTCTCGGAGCGGAAGTTGGTAACCGACTGCCCGGCAATACGGAGCGAGTCTGCGATTCCCGTTAGCTGAGCATCGATAAACTGGACTGTATTCTCCGAAGTGCGGTTCTTCTCCAGCAACCCAAACTGAATATAGACCCTGGCCAATTCATTAACGAAGGCGACTTCGCGTTCTGGTTGAGTCCCCTTTACGGAGAGCTGCAGAATTTCGGATGTTTTATTGGTGAGTTCTGCCGACAGTTTACCGCGGTAACTCAGTGCAAGACTATTGGCATCATTAAACCTGAAATAACAGACAGTACCCGGAACAGGTTGACTATTTCCTTTTTCAAGCGTGAAATGGAAGAACGGCGAGATAAATGGAACACCTGTCCTTCCTTCCTGGTCAATATCGATTTTCTGCAGATGACCGTCAATCCGTTCCTCGGTCTGACAAGTGATCCGGTAGCGATCCTCTGAAACAACAGTAAGGGTAAGCGTTATATTTGAACTATTGACAACACCTTCAGGTTCGGTCAGCTTATAGGGTTCGTTTCCGTAATATTCCTGATCGACAAACCGTCCTTCGCTGAACCAGCTTGTCCGCCAACCAAGGTTTTCGATGGCCTGCCGGTTCAGGTTATACGATTTCAGCAGTCCGATCTGGTTCTCCATATTGACTGTTTTCCCGAGGTTCAGACTTTCGAACAGGTTGTCTACCCCTGTTGATTTAGACCCTTCGCTGACAAGTACAGTTGCCTCTACCTGCCAGATAGATGTTGTATATCGATTATGAACCCAGGCCATCATTAGCCCAAGAAAACCGCAAATTGCGAACCAGTACCATTTACTTAGCATCCTGAACAAAAACTCCTTGATATTTAAAGGCGGTTCCTGTTCGTAATACTCTGTCATTTCGTCCGTATGCTGCATTGATCTGTATTAACTTTATAGGCTTTAGCTTTTAAGGCTTTAGGCCACATTTTTAATTTACTTTATATCTGTCCAATTGCCAAATCTTCAAATTCATACATTCTCTTTGTCCCTTAGTACCTAAAATACTGCAGTAGCACCATCAGTGTCGTAACTGCAGAGAGTACAAAAGAATAGGTTGGCGTTGTGAGACGTATATTTTTGAGTTTATCAGCATTCACATATATCACATCATTCGGCTGAAGGTAATAGGCTTCGGAGGCGAGTAATTTTTTCTCCGAGAGATCGAGCCGGAAACTTTTGCTCCCGGTGGGCGTGCGGCGAACAACCAGCAGTTGACTTAATTGAGCATTCTCAGTAACACCACCGGCCATGCCGAGCGCTTCGAGTACGGTCATATTGCTGCTATAGTTGTAATAGACGCCCGGACTTCGGAGTTCTCCCAATAAGGTTACTTTGAAACTAAGAACTTTCACCTGAACGCTGGCATCTTTCAGATAGGCAGTGGCCCTCTCCTGAATAATCCCCTGAGCTTCAATCGCTGTTTTCCCGGCTATCGGTACATTTCCAATTACAGGCAATGTGATTGCCCCGCTTGGATCGACCACATATCCGTTAATAAACTGGTTGGCTGGTGTGGTAAAAGCTTGCTGCATCCCTCCCGATCCGGCTGTGCTTTGCATCGGATTAAATAGTTGATTGATTGCAGGATTAATCGTCTGAACATTCACATAGAGGTTATCATCCGCTTTAATCCGGTATTCGGGCGAAGGCCCTGGGGTTGTAAGCAACTCCATATCTTTGATATCCTTCAGGTAGAGTAAATCTTTCCTTGTTTTGCACGAAAAGCTTAGTGTTACCAACAACAATAATATTGAAATTCTTAAAGTATCTTTTATATTAATCATCAGATGAATGTGATGTATTTTAAATGTCGCAAATTTAAGATTAATATGGCTTGCAGGATGGAACATTGAAAGAAAATTTTAAAATGTCGCACTTTGCTACCAATGACAGGGTGAAGGGGTGAGGGGGAGACGAAGTGACGGGGAGACAAAGTGAGGGAGAGAAGGAGAGAGGGGGAGAA
>JAAFHB010000490.1 GCA_010906965.1 Mariniphaga sp.
ATTTAACTATAAAACCGATTTTAAGGCAATTTTCTTTGGATTAAACTTTGAAACCGACGACTCCATTTCATCAGTTGTTAAAGTGCTTGATCATTTAAACATGAAATTCGAAATTCACGGTGATGAATACATTTATCTCACAGATAATGAAGTGAGTGGAGAAAATACTTTTATTGGCATTTCGAACAGAAAAGAGAAGGAAAAAGACCATTCCAAATTAGATTCCCTCAGATCGGCGATGAATTCTAACTTAGAATCCGATTTAGGGATTGAATATGTAAAAGAAGTTCAGATAGGATATCCCGGAAACAAAAACCTGGAGCGTTGGAAGGATTTAATCTACCCATCTGATTTAGATAAAAGCAAGGCTTGGCATGTCTCCAACAGCCTTAATATCGGATTCGTGCTCAGTAAGATTAAAGAGGTAAAAGGGATAACTTTTAAAGTAAAATCTCTTGAAAAAGCTAAAATGTATGCAAAGGAGAATGGCCTTTTCGGGACTGAATATAATGGCGCAATTGCAATAGACCCAAAAAAATCGTTTGGACTTTCAATCTGTTTTACGGAATAGCTGTATGGTGAAAAACCATGTTTTATGCTGTTACGCGGGAAAGGAAATTATCACTTACAAAATATTTATCATGAAATATGTTTTTTTTGAACGCAGTTTCGGGCTTTGATCGCTGTTGGCAATACTGATTGCCTTGATTGGTATCCTTGGCCTGATCCTCTTTACTACCGGTAGTATTGATTGCCCTGGTGGTTTTCTTACTCACCGTTAATGCTTTCAGGTTAAAGATTGTAACTGTTTTAAAATATGAATAAAAATTTAAGCCATGATTAAATTATCTCTACTCTCTTTAAGGAGATGTTCATTTTTGTTTCTATTACTGCTTCTCCTATTACTAGGCAAGAATCTGGAGGCTTGTACTGCATTATATATGAAAACAGGGAACAAAATTCTCGTCGGTAACAACGAAGATTCAATCAACCCCGACACACGGATATGGTTCATCCCCACAGGTGAGAATGGAACCTATGGCCGGATGCTTTTCGGTTTCAACGATCTGTCATCGCAAGGAGGCATCAATGAAAAAGGTTTATGGTTCGATGCCTTTGGATTACCAACTAAAGCTGTACGTTCATTACAGGGTGAAATATATCCTGGTGATTTGCCGGAAAAATTACTGGCCGAATGTGCCACTATCAAGGATGTGGTGCTGATGCTGAAAAAATACAGCCGGGCATCAATGACACGATATCAATGGATGTTTGGCGACAGTTTCGGTAATTCGGCAGTTATTGAAGCTGATACAATTATCATGAGGCAGGGTAATTATCAAGTTATTACCAATTTCAGGCAATCTGAATTTCCTCATGGAAGGGGGTACGATTGTCCGCGATACCAAATTGCCAACTCATTATTAGACACCTGTAAAGAACCTTCAGTTGATGCATTCCGAAAAATTCTTTCAGCTACTCACTCCGAAGGCGAGGATGTAACGCTTTATTCCTACATAGCCGATCTTACCAATGGTTTGGTATATGTTTACCACTTTCATAATTTTGAGAATGTGGTTGTTCTCGACATTAAAAAAGAGCTTGCCAAAGGAAAACATATTTACAATTTGCCCGATCTATTTCCAAAAACAAATGTTGCTGAATCTTTTGCATACTGGAAACGGAAAGAATTGGCTGACAAGAAAGAATCTCGACGATATAAAGAATTCGATTTAAAAACATTGCAGGAATATTGTGGCCGGTACATAATTACCAGCCCGGCAGTCATGGATAAACAGATTGTTACCATCAGCGAAGCAAGTGAATTATTAAATCTTCAGCTAAATGGTGGCGGTTTTTACGAGCTTACTCCGGAATCATCCCATTCATTCTGTATGTTAAGTTACGGCGGCCTGGATTTCAGTTGCAGGTTCCGGCGCAATGACAGTGAAATTGTTGACGGGTTAATCATGGAAGGGAGCGGGCTCTCGATAGAAGCAAAGTTAACTAAATAGGCAACCAAAAACTTTGCCTACAAAACCGCATTGAGTTGGTGGATTTTTCGCTTTGGCGGGTTTGATGGCACTGGGAATTGCATTAATGACTGTGAGCTGGCAAAGCCGGAAAGCTGCAACAA
>JAAFHB010000491.1 GCA_010906965.1 Mariniphaga sp.
ATTTATGGCCAGTTTGCCGAGCATCTTGGTCATTGTATCTATGGTGGAATCTACGTTGGCGAAAAATCGGATATCCCGAATAAAGATGGATTCCGGTTGGATGTTGTCGGTGCTTTAAAGGAATTAAAGGTTCCCCTTGTTCGCTGGCCGGGCGGCTGTTTTGCAGATACTTACCATTGGAAAGATGGAATTGGACCCAAAGCTGACCGCTCCTCGATCATCAATGTACATTGGGGTGGCGTAACCGAGGATAACAGTTTTGGGACTCACGAGTTCCTGAATTTCTGTGAATTAATTGGTGCTGAGCCCTATATTTGTTTGAATGTTGGCAGTGGAACAGTTCAGGAATCAGCAGACTGGATCGAATATGTGACTTCTACAAATGAAAGCCCAATGACCAAATTGCGCAAGAAAAACGGACGAGAAAAACCGTGGAATGTAAAATACTGGTCAGCCGGAAATGAAACCTGGGGATGTGGTGGTAACATGCGTCCAGAATATTATGCCGATCTTTATCGTCAATATGCCTCTTATATGCGTGCTCCCGGAATCTATAAAATCGCAAGTGGTGCCAATTCGGATGATTATAATTGGATGGAAGTATTAATGCGTGAAGCCAAAGGGATGATGAACGGGATTTCGCTTCATTATTACACCGTTCCACTGGATTGGAACAAAAAGGGTTCTGCTACTCAATTTGATGAGACCATGTGGTTTTCGACTTTGCAGAAGACCCTGAAAATGGAGGAACTGGTCACAAAGCACTCTGCGATTATGGATAAATACGATCCGACCAAAAAGGTGGGACTTCTTGTTGACGAATGGGGCACATGGTTTGATGTTGAGCCAGGAACCAATCCCGGATTCCTTTTCCAGCAAAACACAATGCGCGATGCGATGGTGGCCGGCATTAATCTGAATATCTTTAACAACCATGCAGACCGGGTTCGAATGAGCAATATAGCTCAGATGATCAATGTTTTGCAAGCTATGATTCTTACCAAAGACAAGGAAATGATTCTAACACCAACCTACTATGTCTTCAAATTGTACAATGTACACCAGGATGCAAAGATGCTCCCAATCGACATTAAATGTGGTAAATACACTTCAGGAACCAATTCAATTGATGCTATCAGTGCATCCGCTTCGGTGAAGGATGGCGTTGTAAGTATTACACTTTGCAATCTTGATCCGGTGAAAGCACAGGATATTAGTTTTGATGTTCAGGGACTTAAATTAGCAAATGTTTCCGGCAAAATAGTAACCGCTAATAAAATCAATGCTTACAATGATTTTGGCAAAAAGGAAGAGGTCTCGATGGTCAATTTTAAAAATGCAAAAATCAACAAAGGACAGGTTGAGGCTTCAATTCCGGCTAAATCGGTTGTACTGATTCAGTTGAAATAAGAGTATGAAATTTCAACATTTATCCTTCCCTAAAGATATAAGGCTAATATTGATAGATATTTAATCGCTTAATGTATATGAAAAAACTTCTTCTTCTTTTCCCCTTCTTGTTGTTCTCAGGTATTTTATTCGCTCAAAACACTGAAAATGGCACAACACTTTTCGATTCGGATTGGCGTTTCCACCTGGGTGGTGCATTAAGCGCTGAAAAACCAACTTTTGACGACTCTAAATGGCGCATGATCGATCTTCCGCATGACTGGAGCATCGAAAACGTACCCGGCACAGACTCCCCATTTAATCGCGATGCACTCAGTCAGGTGAATGGCGGATTTACGACAGGAGGGACTGGATGGTATCGTAAATCTTTCGTTATACCTGAAGCTCAAAGCGAAAAAAGAATTGTGATTCAATTCGATGGTGTTTATATGAATCCCGAAATCTGGTTCAATGGCGTTTCTTTGGGAAGTCACCCGTATGGTTATACTTCATTTTGGTACGATGTTACTGATCGCATTCAGTTCGGAAAATCGAATGTTTTGGCTGTTAAGGTCAGGAATGAAGGTGAAAACAGCCGATGGTATTCGGGATCGGGTATTTACCGGCATGTCTGGTTAAAGGTACTTGAGCCGGTACATATAGCTCAATGGGGAACGACGATTACCACTCCTGAAATAAATGCAGGTTCTTCAAAAGTAAATATTAAAACCAAAGTGAATAATCAATC
>JAAFHB010000084.1 GCA_010906965.1 Mariniphaga sp.
TGATAACAATATTGGCTCGCCGGCAGATTTAGTCAGCAGCCTCCCTAAGGCAAACCAGCTTTCCTGCGGTAATTTTCCTTGTGCAATAGCCACGAAAATTCCAAACCGTGCTTCAGACGCCAACAAGTCATAATAGCTATCATCTTTTCTTTGATCATCAACATTATAGCCTATTCGAAGTAGGCTAGTTGTCTTATTGTAGAGGAAGCTATAGTCGACATCACAAAAATCTTCACATTGTTCGGCCATTTTGTCCAATAATCTTATCTTGACCGTGGCCAGTTTACTTCCCTCCGAGAAAAATGCGTTCAACTTTTTCAGCCATTTTTCTTCTTCAGGAGTGTTGACCTGTTGTTCAATAAGGTCGTTGTGTTGTAAAATCAATTCGGGCATATTCTGAATGACCAGAAGAGAAGGGATTTGATCTGTTACAGCAAGGTCGGCATAATGTTCGGGGAAGGGTAATAATTCAAGCCATGGAACCTGTTGAACCAGATCTTCACGCATATTTTGAATTTGCAATAACAATCTGTCTGCCCATTTAAATAAATTTGTCTGGCTGTTTACTTGTTTTGCAATTAATTCATTCACCAGTAAAATCAATTCATCTAGATTTTTTTTCACAATACTTAAAGAACTCAGATCAATTGATGCAGTATTTAACAAAGCGATGATCTTATCTATTATGTCAGTATATTTTCCATTTGAAAAATCTCGTAGAATCAAGGCCGTAGTCCTGAGCCCATCGTATTGTTTCCCACTGAATACAGGAAGTGCTGGAAGTGCTATAAAACCCTGCCTCAAAGTGAGTAAATGCCCGATAAGATTACCGCTGTCAACCGTGGAAACATACCTGGGTTGCAGCGGCAATAATGAAACCGTATCATACCAGTTATAAAAATGCCCCCTGTACCGCTCCAGCTTAAGCATTGTCTGAAGAGTATTGTTACACCTAACTATAAGTTCATCTCCACCAATATAGCCAAAATCATAAGCAGAAAGATTGGCGAGTAAAGCAAGGCCTATATTCGAAGGGGATGTCCGGTGAGCAATGGTTGGAACGGGTTGTTCCTGAAAGTTATCAGGAGGCAACCAATTATCCCTTGAAGTTACGAATTGTTCGAAAAACAACCATGTTTTGCGTGCTGATTTGTGAAGAAACATCAATTGTTCTTCAGAGAGATTGGCATCAGGTTCTTTCTCAGGTTTGCTCAGGAGCCATGCAAGTGCAGGTGCAATAAGCCATAAAATAAGGATTGGTCCGGCAGCGAGCATAGCCACGGGATTTGAGTAAGATAAAAAAATCAAAAAGGTAATAGCCAAAAAGGGAGCAATCCACATAACTTTAAAAACTGACAAAACCTCGTTGCGTGAATGCAGCGATGCAGTTGCTGAAGGTGTCCATTCCAATAATTTTTTGTGTAATACAGTCATACGCCAGATTGTGCACAGTACGGCATCTGTATATTTATATGCTTCATATGGCAGAACAGCGATGTCGAATATGAACCTGAAAATTATATCCCTTACTGAAATACCCACTTCGGATAAGTGCGCCATAAACGTCAGATCACCGGGTTTATTTATCAGCCGCCAACCTGCAGCTGCCATCACCGGCAATAAAATAAAGATTCCAACAGCTAATGTCCAGAATAGCGGGAAAGGCAATATCGACCACCCAAATAGTAAAATTAACAATAAAGTAAGGGGCAAAAGGCTTCTCCTGAGGTTATCATAAATTTTCCATCTCGATATAGCCGAGAGTTTGTTGCGAATTAACCGGCCTTTGAACCCTTCAACGAATGGGAGAATCCATGAACTAATCTGCCAGTCACCCCTGATCCACCGATATCGGCGTTTTACTTCTGCTTCATATTGTGCAGGGCTTTCTTCATACAGCAGCACATCACTGATTAATCCTGAGCGGGTATAACAACCTTCAATCAAATCATGACTAAGGATACGATTCTCCCGGAATACCTCATGCACAGCCTTCTCAAAAATATCTACTTCATAAATACCCTTACCGATAAATGATCCTTCCGCGAACAGATCCTGGTACACATCTGAAGAGACGCGGGTATACGGATCTATCCCTGAAACATTGCCCTGCATACGCAAATATAAGGATGGAGCACCTTTCGGTATGGCTGAATCAACCCTGGGTTGCAGGATTCCGTATCCGTCTGTAACCCTCCTTTTTCGTTGATTATAGATTGCATGATTTAGCGGATGCGCCATTGTTGCAATAAATTTCCAGGCAGATTCCCTTGGAAGCTGTGTATCCGAATCGAGGGTAATAACATATTTTACCCTGGTAGAAGCAGTGAATGAACCCACAACCAGGGAAAATTCATCACGGCTCCGTCCTTGTATAAACGCATTCAGAGCAGACAATTTTCCTCTTTTCCTTTCATAGCCCATCCACTTCCTTTGCCGGGTATTCCATTTCCTTGGACGATGGAAAAGGAAGAAAATATCTTGTTCCGTTTGTTTATACTTTTGATTTAATTCATCAATCCTCGTACTGACCAACTCCAGTAAGTCATCGTCGCCGGGTATGATTGCTGTGTCTGCATCCAAAAAATCGGTCAATAACCCAAAATGCAGGTTGTCATCCTTATTTGCAAGATAACGTATTTCCAAGGCCTCAACCAGTTGTTCTATGTAAGCCATACCGGATAGCATCGTGGGGACGACGACCAGAGTCCGGCATTCAGCTGGAATACCTTTGGAGAAATCCATCCGTGGTAGTAATTTTGGTTTGACCCATATTGTTGATAACCAGTTAACCATGGAAACTGCCAGGTGGGCAGACCCTGAAACCGATAGTAAACCGACGAAAGTCAATAGTAACCAGCTATTTATTCCGTTACCCCACGCCACATAGAACATCCCGGAGGCAGACAAAAGTGTAATGAATGCAATGGAAAGCAGGTAAAGGAATACAGGTTTTCTTCTTGTAAATCGACTCAGTTTTTGTTTTAGTGTACTGAGCATACCACAGGCGATCTCAGTTTGTCTCAATCCTTTGTCAATCAGATAATAACCTAATTGATCCTCTCTTTTGGATTCTGAGTTAAGCTCTTTATGTTTTAATGCCAACTCAATCACTTTCTGTGCTACCTCTGTTTCGGATAGAGGGGAAGCTTTGGATATGGCTTCTACCACGTGTCGGTACCTGTCGCGTGTGGCAAAATCCATCAGGGGATAAGTTCCGGTAATATCCTGCCTCAATACCTGTTCAACAAGGCTGAGTGTTTCAACAAATTCACGCCAGTCCGTTGCACCGAGGAAACGCAAAGTACCAATACAATTTCGAACAGACACCTGATCAGCAGCTTGTTTTTGATTTTCTTCCCGGACATGATCAATACTGGTGGTTCCCATTCCTGACAATTGTTGTTCTATCCAACTGAGTGGCAATGCCAGTGAGGGTCCAGTTCCTTGTAATTTTCTTATAAAGGCGGCAACAAAAGGACCGGACAACACGGGTTTTGACCGTGCCAAATCCGCAATTGTCAGAATTAAGTTTCCCGGTTCATCATTTACAGTTTTAGTCATTGCATCGGCCCAGACATCGGCAAGGTTATTATCGATCATATGCAATGCTATCTTTCTGGAAACCCTTCGAAGGTTTTCAATAACAGCAAGACGGAGCATGATCGGTATCGCCCATAGTTCACCTAAGGTAAGTGTGGTATTTTTCTGATAAGCTGAGATAAAACTTCTGAGACTTTTTGCGTCGACACGGCCATCGCTGTGGGAAATGATTTCCAAAACAATATCATAAACACGTGGAAATCCAGCCGATATACCACCATCAAGACACGGCAACCCTTCGCTGTAGCCTTTTGGTAAGTGCTTCCTGGCAATTGTAATCTGCTCTTCAATGAGGTAGAAATTATCAAGCAACCATTCGGCGGCGGGGGTAATGGTCTTTTCGGAATGGATGTTTTCAACCAGCAGTTTACGTACCTCTAGGAGGATTTCTTCATTTTCATCTAAACGTTTGAGCAACTGATCCGGGGATTTTACTTTCAGCAGTTTATGCGACCGGGCAACGACTTCACCATGCCGGTTCATCTGGTCAGTACTGTAAAGCTCTGAACGGAAAGGTTCTTCATTATCATAGCGGATTCCATTTCCACCGTGAAAATAAACACGCAAGCGTGCCAAAATATCTAATAATGTATTTCTGCTAACCTTCATTGTAATAGTTTAAAAACTAGATTATGATATTCAAAACCACATGAATGGGTTATTAGAATTTCGACACAAGATAATCCTAATTTAATGCATTCCCAAACCAGAAACTAAATTACAAATATGTCCTTCATGAAAAATTTAACCGTTACAACATTCCATAAATATTTTACATCAGTTTGATCTGTTTTTTGATCACCGCAGCATACCAGTCTATTCGCGACAGGTCATTAATGAAGGCAATTTGGCAAAGGTGTTTGTGCTGCTTCTAAATGGAAACTAAACCTTGTATCTGCATCGATTACTGAGAGTCCAAAGATTCCTATTTCTCTTAGAACCCTATTTGAGCAGCCTGACCAAAAGTATCCGATCCCAAGAGTATGCTTGCCCGATTTATGGAGGAAACTTGGATCGTAGGCAATGGCATTGCGCTTGCCTATTCAGGGCATCGACAAGGCTTTGTTGAAAGAGAAGAATTCAAACACTTGCTCGAATATGAGTGGTTGTATGATAAAAATACTCGAATAAAAGTGATTGCAACCAGATCTAAGGAGAATGAGTTATGATTGGAAATGCCAATCCTATGTATGGCAAAAATTAAATCTGTAAATTTAGTTTAGCAACCGACCATTTGTATGGAATTTGTAAAGGAAAATTTCCGGAATGGAATTACCAAATCACTTTCGTTTTCCTTTTATAAAGATAATAATATTAATTTAAGGTGTAACGATGGAACAAAAACCAAAATCGTTCGTTTCTTAATTTAAGTAAATGTAAGCAATGAGCTTTTTAAAGTTATGATAAGTTTAAACCATCCATCATGAGAATAAGGACAGAAGATAACCTGTATTTGTTGAGGCATATTTCACGAGATACAACTGACTATATGATCATACGCAAAATAATTGAACCGTGAAAGAGTGAATGAAAAAAATCATATTTTTACCATCATGAAACTACACATCAAATACGACATGAACACCTGCTCCAGAATTATTTTGCAGGAACAATTGGATAAGCTGCAATTACCATACACAATAACGGGTTTGGGTGAGATAGAAATTAAAGAAACTATTTCTCCTGAACGGTATTATGAGCTGGAAACAAATTTAGCCAAATACGCAATTGAAATAATTGACAATCCGAAAAATGTTTTTACTCAAAAAATTAAAGATGCCATTGTAGAAATGGTTTTCCACGAAGAATCACTTCCAACCATAACAACTTCTGCATACCTGGCTGAAAAACTGAAAAAAAGTTACTCCTTCATAGCAAGTGTTTTTTCAGAAGTAACTTTTACTTCCATTCAAAAATTTATTATTCTTCAAAAAATCGAAAGGGCAAAGCAGAAAATTATTGAAGGTAAAGAATCGATTACCGAAATAGCATGGCAATTAAACTTCAGTAGTGTACAGCACTTATCGAATGAATTTAAAAAAATTACAGGATTAACTCCATCAGCATTTCAGCGAATAATAAACAAGAGAAAGGAAAATGATTTTACTTCTCAACAATAAAATATTAACTAAACCCTGATAAAAATGAATCACGATGCACTACACATACTTCTTGCAGATGATGATGATGACGATCGTCTTTTTTTTAAAGATGCCATTGATGGAGTAAAAGTAAAAACAGTTGTCACCATGGTTAACGATGGGGTGGAGCTAATGGACTACCTCCTTAACGCAGAAATACATTTACCCAATCTTGTTTTCCTCGACCTGAACATGCCACGCAAGGGCGGAATGGAATGTTTAAAAGAAATACGGAGCAACAGTAAACTCAAAGACCTTTCCATTGCTATTTATTCCACTTCGGGGTTGGAAAAAGATATTGAAGAAACCTTTGTTAAGGGTGCTAATATTTATATAAAGAAACCCAATGACTTTGAAGAATTGAAAAGCATTTTAGCTAAAGTAATTACCATCAATTGGCAGTACCATACATCGGGCTTAAACAAAGAAAATTTTTTACTCAACATTCAGTAACAAACAACTGATGAGGCAACTTTCAAAAGACCATCTTTAATTTTTAACTTCGCCATTCTTTTCAATATCAACTAATGGATGTACCAAAAAAAAATAAAAGCAAATCGGAATCACCTGCCAGCGTGCAGAACTTTCCTATTGTAGGTATTGGGGCGAGTGCAGGTGGGCTTGATGCATTCAAGCGTTTGCTCACTGCGATACCCGAAAATTCAGGAATGGCGTATGTGCTGGTACAGCATCTTGACCCGTCGCACGAAAGTAGTTTGCCAGAGATTTTGCAGCGCTTTACAAAAATTCCAGTGCTTGAAATCACCGTGGACATTTATCTTGCACCCGACCACATCTACATTATTCCTCCCAACAAAATTCTTACGTCAACTGCTGGTGTGCTGCAACTCACTCCCCGCGACAAAAAAATTGTCAATCTTTCTATTGATATTTTTTTTACATCGCTTGCCGATGTGCATAAGGAGTTTGCAATAGGTATTGTGTTATCAGGTACAGGCAGCGATGGGACACAAGGTTTGAAAGCCATCAAAGAACACGGAGGCATCAGCATTGCGCAGGACTCGGAGTCCGCTGCTTACGACAGTATGCCGCAAAGTGCAGTGAATGCAGGAGTAGTTGATTTTATTTTAGCTCCCGAAAAAATTCCCGCGCAGCTTTTGCAAATCAACAGCGCGTACAAAACCAGTCATTTTTTCAAAGAAGAAGAAGAACTGCCAAAAGACGATGAAAGTATTTTCAAACAAATTCTTTTGTTGCTTCGCCAGCGAAGCGGAGTTGATTTTAGTTATTACAGGCAGCCGACTTTTTACAGGCGCATAGCACGGAGAATTGCCATTGCCAAAAAGAAAAACCTTGCCGACTACTTAAAATTTTTGCGCACCGATAAAGCCGAACAGGATGCGCTCTTTCAGGATGTGCTCATTCCTGTCACTTCTTTTTTCCGCGACCCGAAAACTTTTCAAACATTAACTGAAACTGTTTTTCCTATACTGTTTAAAAATAAAACCGCTGATGAACCCATTCGCGTATGGATTGCGGGATGCTCCACTGGCGAGGAAGCATTTTCGATTGCCATCTGCCTGCACGAATTTTTAGGAGATAAATTGTCTGATACAAAAATTCAAATCTTCGCTTCCGATATTTCGGAGAAAGCAATCAAGAAAGCACGCGCAGCCATTTACACCAAAGCCGATGTAGAAATACTTTCTGCATTTCAGGTGAAGAATTATTTTGTAAAAAACAATGGCGGTTACGAAGTGAGTAAACTCATTCGCGACATGTGCGTATTTGCTCCGCACAATTTTTTGAAAGACCCGCCATTTGCAAAAATGGATTTAATCACCTGCCGCAACGTGCTCATTTACATGGATACTTTTTTGCAGAAGAAAGCATTCACCACTTTTCATTACGCGCTTAAAGAAAACGGTTTTCTTCTCCTCGGAAAATCTGAAACAATTGGCGCATCATCCGATTTGTTTACACAGGTAAGCAAACACGAAAAAATTTATTCGCGCAAGCCCATTCCAGGCCGGTTCATGCATGTTGCAACAGAACGAAGGGAAGAAGCGTTGACAACAAAAGATAGAACGGTAACCAAACACGAAGCTGTTCACACCGATTTCAGAAAAAGCGCAGAGGCAGTGATGCTTTCAAAATCTCCTGCAAGTGTGGTAGTGAATGAACAAATGGACATTGTTCACATTCACGGAGACACCTCACCTTTTCTACAGGCACCGCAAGGCAAGCCCACTCACAACCTGATAAAAATGGCGCGCGAAGGTTTAGCATTTGAATTACGCAACGCAATTCACAAAGCCACGAAAGAACAGGCAACAATCACTAAAGAAAATATTCCCATAGCCCCCCAACCCAACATGGGGGGGATTTCAAATCATGCACAATTAGTTACGATTGAGATTATTCCGCTCACCGATACCATTGAACCACATTTTTTAATTCGCTTTGAGAAAAAAATAATTCCTGCTGCCCTGGAAGAAAAAAAATCTCCATCAGGAACGATAATTGAAACACAAAAGCACAACCAACAATTAGAAAAAGAACTTTCGCAAACCCGCGAAGACATGCGTTCCATCACCGAAGACATGGAAGCCGCCAATGAAGAACTTCAAAGCGCCAACGAAGAATTGCAAAGCAGCAATGAGGAGATGCAAAGCTTAAACGAAGAATTAGAAACCTCAAAAGAAGAACTGCAATCAACCAACGAAGAACTCATCATCGTAAATCAAGAGATGCTCGACAAACAGGAACAACTCAACGCATCGCGCTACTATGCAGAAAGTATTATTACAACAATCCGCGAACCCCTCATTGTTCTTGACAGAAATTTGAGAATAAAAACCGCGAACGCATCCTTCTATAAAAAATTCAATACCGTAGAAAACGACACCGAAGGAAAATTGTTTTATGAAATACAAAGTCATCAATGGGATGATGACGCAATGCGCTCACTGCTTGAAAAAATTCTTCCCAAACACGAACGCCTCACCGACTTTGAAATCATCCTCAAATTTCCTTCCATCGGTGAACGCACTTTGCTAATGAATGCGCTGCAAATTCAAAATGAAAAAACTGCGGAGCATTTAATTCTTCTTGCCATTGAGGATATTACCGAGCAGGCAACAGCACGAAAGAGGATAGAAGAAAGCGAAGCAAAATTCAGGACAATATCCGAAACTATTCCTCACATGATATGGACGGCCACGCCCGATGGAAAGAAAAATTTCTTCAATAAATATTATCTTGATTACACAGGCTTTACTTTTGAAGAATTAGAAGGTGATGGATGGCAGAAAACTATTTTTGCCGATGACCTGGAAAGAGAATTGAAAGCATGGCATCACGCAATTAAAACTGGAGAAGATTTTAAAATTGAAAAACGTGTCCGCGATCATAGCGGGATTTACCGATGGAATTTAAGTCAGGGCATCGCTCAAAAAGATAAGGAAGGAACCATTATTGAATGGATAGGTACCAACACTGAAATTGATGATCAAAAGAAAATTTCGGAAGCATTAGCCAAAGGTGAAGAACAATTCCGCACTTTTGCTAACAGTATTCAAAACCTCGCATGGATTGCCGATGGTGACGGATGGATTAATTGGTATAACAGGCAATGGTATGATTACACCGGAACTACGTTTGAAGAAATGGAAGGTTGGGGTTGGGAAAAAGTGCATCATCCTGATCACATTAAAAAAGTAGAGGCGTTTGTAAAAGAAGCATGGAAAAAAGGCGAAACATTTGAAGTAACTTTTTTACTGCGGAGGCATGACGGAGAATATCGTTGGTTTCTAACCCGTGTCTATCCTGTAAAAGATGCCAATGGTATTGTAGATAGATGGATAGGAACCAATACCGATATTACCAAGCAAAAAAACTTTACTGAAGAATTAGAAATAAAAGTAAAAGAACGGACTCAAGAATTGCGAATACAAAATCAAACTTTTGAAATTGCTGAAATCATTGCCAAATTTGGAAGCTACACCTGGAACATGTCAACTGGCACGTTGGAATATTCTCATAATTTATTCCGTTTATTAGGTTGTGAACCGCAAGAGTTTGTTCCCACCATTGAAAAGTTTTTAACTTTTATACATCCCGATGATTTGCAACAAGTAATTAGAAATGGGGAGGAAACAAAGCAAACAGGAAAATTGGTAGAAACACCTTACCGTATTATAAGCAAAAGCGGAACTATCAAATACTTCCGTTCAAGCGGAAACTTTTCACGTGAGGGGGACAATCGTATACTCATTGGCACAGTGCAGGACATTAGCAAGGATGCAGAAGCATCAAAAGAATTAAAAGCAAAAAATCGTGAACTTAAAAACGCCAACGCTGAGCTTGCTTCATTCAGTTATGTTGCCAGCCACGATTTGCAGGAACCGTTGCGAAAGATACAGGGATTTTCAAAACGCATTGTTAATGAAGAAGCAGAACATTTGACAGACACTGCAAAAGATTATTTCAATCGCATCAATGCAGCAGCAAAGCGGATGCAAAATTTAATTGAATCACTACTTAATTTTTCGCGCACCAATCTAAGCGAAGTTATATTTGAAAAAACAGATTTGAATATAACGCTGTTAGATGTACAAATTGCTTTGAACGAATTAATCGAACAAAAAAATGCGGTGATTGATACACAAACCTTGCCTATTCTTAATGCAGTGCCTGTTCAGATGCACCAATTATTTTTAAATCTTATTGGTAACTCACTTAAATATTCAAAACCTGATGTTGCGCCACATATAAAAATAACGGCAGAAAAAGTTGCTAACAACAAAATCACAGGGCAGTTAGAACGCATTGGAGAGTTTTGGAAAATTGCAATCAGCGACAATGGAATTGGCTTTGAACAGCAATACGAACAGAAAATATTTGAAATCTTTCAACGGTTGCATGGTAAAACAGAATACGAAGGGACTGGAATAGGACTTGCTATCTGCAAAAAAATCGTTCAGACACACAATGGAACTATCACAGCAACAGGAAGACCTGGAATTGGATCAACCTTCACCTTCTTTTTGCCGGAGAATAACATTTAAATTACATCTTGCAGCATGTGCAGTATATTTGCTGACTATTTAAATTATTATTATGGCATTAGGCACTATATTGATTATACTTTCCTGTTTGATGGGCATACCAAATATTGTGGCCACCGGTTTATCGTTGTTGCATTATGATCATTGGTGGATCAGAATATTCGATTATCCCAAGTTGCAGATGATTGCTTTTATGTGTTTGGCATTGATCCTTTACAGCATTGCGACAGGAGGATCGGAAATACCTGATAAAATTTATTTAGGCTTATTAATAATCACCATTATTTACCAGTTATATAAAGTACAACCCTATACTCCATTTAGCAAACTCCAAGTGCTGGGAGCAGGAAAAAATGATTCTGAAAATCATTTAAGCATGGTGCATTGCAATGTATTGATGACTAACAGGGATATCGAAAAATGTTTGCGGGAATTAACACGTTTTAGCCCGGACATAATACTTGCCGTTGAAACCAATAAATGGTGGAAAAATGCATTGAGACCCTTGGAAAAAGATTATCCTTATACAGCCTATCTTCCCTTGGAAAATACTTATGGGATGCTTCTTTATTCAAAACTAAAGGTGGAAAATACAGATTTTAAGTTCCTGGTTGAAAATGATGTTCCTTCTCTAAACCCGTTAATTACATTGCGATCAGGTGTTAAAGTTAATTGCTATTTTATTCATCCAAAACCACCGGTTCCAACTGAAGCAAACAGCTCAAAAACCCGTGATGCCGAGCTTATTACTGTCGCTAACAGCGCTAAAGAATCTACTATGCCTGTAATCGCAGCAGGCGATCTGAATGACGTAGGCTGGTCTCACACTTCTGAACTATTTCAAAAAATCAGCGGATTGCTTGACCCTAGAGTCGGCAGAGGTTTATTTGCAACTTTTAATGCTAAAAACAAATTTTTTCGCTGGCCTTTAGATCATATATTCCTCAGCAGGGAATTTAGGGTGGCAGACATGAAGTTGCTTGATTATATGGGCTCTGATCATTTTTCTATTTACATTAAATTGAGCTATGAACCAGAGACGGCTAATAAGCAGAAAAATTTACAACATGATCTGGAGGATCTAAAGGAAGCCAATAAAAAGGCAAATAAATTAATTAAATGAATATCGTATTGTTTACCTGACGATTAAAAAACGAATTTAGGCTAAAAATTTTCTACTTTAACAGCAACAAAACCTGGCATGCGGTAATATTTTTGAATCACTGTCAATTCTTCTTCCATCAAATTCCCCACATCAACCAATGGGTTAATTGCCAATCCTGGAGCAGCCAAACGCTCATTCAACTTTAAACCAGTTGGCAAGAATATAGTTTTACATTTTACGAATTCGAAATACCATTGCGAATTATTTTTCGCTATCACATGTTAATCCTGTAACATTTTCCATTAATTATATAACACATCTCGGGTTGAGCCATACTATTTTTGACTTATAAATTTTTAACAACAATTTAAAAACAAATAGAGATGAATAATAAAAATCAATTTTTAAAATCAAGAGTTCTTATACTTGGTTTTGCTTCGGCTTCCTTACTATTAACATCAACATCCTGTAACAACGCAAAGAACACAAAGCGTGCAGATACAAAGGAAGTTGCCGAAGAACATAACGATGCGAAGTTTGCCAACGCAAAAGAAGATGATGCTAATTTTTTGGTAAGTGCAGCCGAAATTAACTTAGAGGAAATTCAATTAGGTAAATTAGCACAAACTCGCGGCACATCAACCCAGGTTAAAGAGTTAGGGAAAATGATGGAAACAGAACATACCAAAGCATTAGCTGATTTACAAGCATTGGCGGCAAAAAAACAAATCACCATTCCAACGGCATTAACGGATGATGGAATGAATGCCAATAAAAAACTAATGGATACCCAAGCATCAGACTTTGATAATGAATATGCTGATGTGATGGTGAGTGGACACAAAGAAGCTATCAGAAAATTTGAGAAAGCATCTACTGATGCAACCGACGCTGACATTCGTGATTGGGCAGCATCAATGCTTCCCACATTTCGCAAACATCTCGACCTGTCTATTAACTGTCAAAAGAACAGCGAAAAAATGTAGATGAGAATTATTAAGCTCAGCAATTTTAACTAAGAAAATAATGCCCAGTTCTCTATTTTTATAAACAATTTAAAATTACAAAAAATGAAAAGTAGAAAAATCACGCTATCAATAATGATAGCCACAATTGCAGTTCTGTCTTATTCTGCAAACGCACAACAAGGTACTACAAACCAGAATTCTAATTCAGTTAAAGCTCAACAGGAATTGGATTATCAAAACAAAACGCAGCAAAACAAGCAAGGGGATTTAAACAACAAACAACACAACAACACCCGAATGCAATCCGATACCGTGCGCGGCAATAAAAAAATGATGAATCCTGAGTCTGGTTACAATAAAAGTGATTATGACAATAAAAACAAAATGAATCGTAATCCGCAACAAAAAAACCGCAAGGATACAATGTTGCTGCAAAACAACAAAATGCAATCAGAGATGAAATCAGACCACATAATGATGCAGAACGGAAAAATGGTAATGATGAAAGACGGCAAAACAATACCAATGAATGATTACGTGACCATTGAAAACGGAACTGTCTTTATGACCAATGGTCAATACAAAATGAAAGACGGCACTACAATGATGATGAAAGAAGGTGACATGATGGACATGAATGGAAAAAAGATAACCGCAAAAAAACCAAGGCGTAAATAAAATTTAAAAATAAGAATTAGTAATTCAAATAGTTTAAAATAAAAGAAAATGAAAGAAGAAACTGATATTAATGAAAACATGACAACCAACAGTGGCAGAATGCTAACTGGAATGTTTTCCGACCGCGAAAGTACCGAAAATGCTTACGACACTTTGCACCAAAGAGGATACACTAAAGACGATATTAATTTAGTGATGTCTGATGAAACAAGAAAAAAACATTTCTCTAAAGGCGAAACCGAAGTTGGATCTAAAGCAATGGAAGGTGCCGGAACAGGTTCGGCTATTGGCGGAGTTGTAGGTGCAGCAGTGGGAATTATCGCTGCAATCGGAACAAGCCTGGTAATTCCAGGATTGGGATTAATTGTTGCAGGTCCCTTGGCAGCCGGGTTAGCCGGTGCTGGTGCAGGCGGTGTTGCAGGCGGATTAATCGGGGCATTAGTCGGTTCAGGTATACCTGAAGAACGCGCACGACTTTATGAATCGGGTGTTAAAGATGGCAAAATTGTGATGGGTGTTCACCCACGCAACGATGAAGATGCTCAGTATTTTCAAACGGAATGGAACTCAAAAAAAGCAGAGGAGGTTCATTATTAATAGTAAAAACTAATCATTCCTCTCTCCTCGATGAAATCGGGAGAGAGGAATTAAGTGTTAACTAAAATTAATAGTTAAATAATATAAATTACAAATGTAATGGTGAAAATTCAAAACGGCTATTTGCAGGCAATTGATATTATCGTAAACAACTCAGCTTTGTGTACCTATCAGGGCAAAAGCCCAATGAAAAAAATAAGTAATACGACAATTTCAAAACAAATAAGATGAAAACTCAACATGGTAAAAAAAGTGGAAATCCTTTTGAAAGGTTTGCCCTTTCTGTTTCTAAAGCAACCGGAAGCACTTATGCTTTCATATCGGCCTTCTGTCTTGTTGTTGTTTGGGCAATTACAGGACCTTCGTTTGATTATTCTGAAACCTGGCAATTAGTAATAAATACAGGCACTACAATTATTACTTTCCTTATGGTGTTCCTAATTCAGAAAGCACAAAACAAAGATTCGCTTTCAATCCAGTTAAAACTAAATGAACTCGTGGCCGCTCATGAGCTTGCAAGTAACCGGCTCGTTGATGTTGAAGATATGACAGAGGATGAATTAAAAGTAATACAAAAATATTATACCAAGCTGAGCGATATCACCAAGAAAGAAAAAAGCCTGCAGCAATCGCATTCCATAGATGAGGCCAATAGCCAGCACAACTTAAAAAAGAAAATGGAACATGAAATAAAAGAAAAGTCTGTGCAACCCAAGTTAAAAATTAAAATAAAAGGCACACCACAAATGAAGAAGCAAACGAATTGAAGTTCAACCCTCGATGCTCGTAGAAAAGCTTTTATTAAAAATTCTCAAAAAAAATTAAACACTATGAAAGCAATTTGGAAAGGTGCGATAAGTTTTGGTTTAGTGAACATTCCGGTGAAACTTTATAGCGCAACAGAGCAAAGTAATCTGGATTTGGACATGGTTGACAGCCGTGATATGGCTAAGATCCATTTTCAACGTGTGAATGAAAACACGGGTAAAGAAGTGAAATATGAAAATATTGCAAAGGCATATATGCTGGATGGCACTTATATCATGCTTGATGATGAAGACTTTGAAGCAGCCGCCCCCGAAAAAAGTAAAATCATAGAAGTGAATCATTTTATTGATGAGGATGAAATTGATACGATCTATTTTGAAAATTCGTATTACGTTGAACCTGAAAAATCAGGCGAAAAGGCATATGCGCTTTTGCGCGAAGCCCTTACTAAATCGGGTAAGGTTGGAATTGCACAATTTGTTTTGAGAACTGTCGAAGCGCTAACGGTAATTAAACCCCTTGACAATATTTTAGTGTTGAGTAAAATTCGTTTTGCGCAAGAAATACGAAGTAGAGATGAGTTTAAACTTCCATCAAAATCAGTGGTAAAACCTGCTGAATTAAAAATGGCCTTATCACTCATCAACCAATATACACAACCTTTCAACATCGAAAAATTTAAAGATGAATATGCAAATGCCTTGCTAAAAGTGATCAAAGCTAAAGCATCTGGTAAAAAAGGTAAGGTGCGTAAACTTACTTTAGTTCCCGATAAAACCGGAGATCTCATGCAGCAACTTAAAGCAAGTTTGTCAAAAACAAAAGCATCATGAAATCATGAGTCTGGATCTATATAAAAAGAAAAGAAATTTTGCAAACACTCCGGAGCCTTCAGCTTCCAAAGAGTCAAAAACATCAAAGCTGTCGTTTGTTGTCCAGCGGCACTATGCTTCTCATCTGCATTACGATTTCAGGTTGGAATTAGAAGGTGTGCTGAAAAGCTGGGCAGTTCCCAAAGGTCCATCTATGATTGCTGGTGAAAAGCGTTTAGCTGTTATGGTTGAAGACCATCCTTTACTCTACGGAAAATTTTATGGTGAGATTTCCGAAGGGAATTACGGTGCAGGTACCGTGGAAATTTGGGACAAAGGAAATTATAAACCATTGGCAGAAATTGATAACGCTGAAAAATCATTGCTGGAACAATTGGATAAAGGTGATTTAAAATTTATCTTAAACGGTACACATCTCAAAGGTGCTTTTGCTTTAGTGCGAATGAATGATGGAGAGGGGAAAAACTGGCTACTCATAAAAAAGAAAGATGAATTTGCACTACAAAGTTACAAGATTGATACTATTGAACCCCTGAAATCAAAACATAAAAAAAAAGCTAATACTGTAAAAACAGCTACAGATAAACCAAAACCAGTCAAGGCTGTTTCATCTAAAAAAACTTCATTCCAGGACGTAATCCCTAAGCCAATGCTTGCAAAACAAAGCCGGCTAATTATAGATAAAGCGGCCTGGTTCTACGAAACGAAGTATGATGGTTATAGGGTAATTTCAAAAATTAAAAATAGCAAAGCTGAATTGTATTCGCGTAACGCTAATAGTTATTCCAAAATATTTCAAAGCATTACAGATGAACTCAATTCGATAAATGAAGAGGTAATTTTGGATGGGGAGGTAGTAGTAGAAGATAAAAGTGGCATCAGCGATTTTCAATTGCTGCAAAATTACCAAAGTACCAAACAAGGTATTTTAAAATATTTTGTATTTGATATTCTCTATTTAAATGGTTACGACATTACCGATTTTCCATTGCTGAAACGCAAAGAACTCCTTGGCGCATTATTTGAAAATTACAATTTCAAATACATTTATAATACCGAATATCAAATTGGAGGCGGCAAAAAACTGTTTGAAAAACTCTCGGCGAAAGGGTATGAAGGAGTTATTGCCAAAGAACCAGAAAGTACCTATTTACCTGGCAAACGTGCTGATACCTGGTTGAAAATAAAATCAACAATGATGCAGGAGGCAATTATCTGCGGCTATACTGCACCACAAAACAGCCGGCAATATTTTGGTTCAATTATACTGGGAATTTATAGTGGAAAAACTTTAAAATACATTGGAAATTGTGGAACAGGATTTACAGAAGCTTCGCTTAAAGAGCTGCATGCTGAATTTGAAAAATTCGAAACTTCAACTACTCCATTCTCCTCTGTTCCAATAATGAACGGTACAAAAGGAAAGCCGTATTGGATAAAACCTGAATTAGTTTGTAATATAAAATTTTTAGAATGGACACAGGATGAACACCTGCGTAATCCTGTCTTTATGGGTTTACGAAATGATAAAGAATCAAAAGAGGTTATCAACGAAAGTGCCGATGAAAGGAGAAATACAAATGAAACTGAAAGAGAAAAAGTAATTACCTTTTCAGGTAAGAAAGTAAAATGTACTAACCTGAATAAAGTCTATTTCCCCGGCGAAGGTTATACAAAAGGTGACTTGATTACTTATTATCAAAGCATCAGCAAATTTATTCTACCGTATTTAAAAGACAGACCGCAATCGTTAAACCGTCATCCCAATGGAATAAAAGGTCAGAGTTTTTATCAAAAAGATATGGATGTAACCCAAATCCCGGCATGGATAAAAACGGTAAAATTATTTTCAAAGTCCAATAATGCAGACATCGATTATCTAATTTGCAATGATGAAGCCACTTTACTTTATATGGCTAATTTAGGTTGCATTGAGATTAATCCGTGGCACAGCATCTACCTAAAACCCGATGAACCAACTTATATGATGCTTGATTTAGATCCGGGAGAAATTTCATTTGTGGATGTCGTAAATACAGCTTTAGTAATTAAAGATATTTGCGATGAAATAAATATTCCATGCTATTGCAAAACAAGTGGTGCAACAGGTTTGCATATTTATATTCCGTTAGCTGCAAAATACAACTATGATGATGTGAAAGTCTTTGCTGAAATCATGGCGACCATTGTTCATAGCAGGATGCCCGACACAACGAGTATTGAACGCAACACAGCCAAAAGAAAGGACAAAATATATATCGACTTTCTGCAAAACCGGAAAGGACAAACCATTGCAGCACCTTATAGTGTGCGTCCGCGCCCTTATGCCACAGTCTCCGCTCCATTAATGTGGAAGGAGGTAAATCATCAGCTCACACCCGAAATGTTTACTATAAAAAACATGGAGGAACGGCTCTCAAAAACCGGGGATTTATGGAAACCTGTTTTGCAAAAAGGAATTGTATTGACTAAAGTAATAAAGACGATCGAAAAATTATAAAGTAATGATCCATGCCCGAAGGACCGTCAATTGTTTTATTAAAGGAAGCTACAGCAAAATTTGAAGGTAAAAAAGTTATTGCTGTAAGTGGTAATAGCAAAATTGATAAAACGCAAATGCTCAATAATAAAGTAATTGCGTTTAGAAGCTGGGGCAAACAGTTGCTTATTAGTTTTAATGGATTTTCGGTGCGTATTCACCTGCTCATGTTCGGTTCGTATCGCATAGATGAAAGGAAAGAAATACCGGAACGCTTAAGTTTAACATTTAAAAATGGTGAATTGAATTTTTACACATGTTCGGTAAAAATAATTGAAGGCAATATTGATGATGCTTACGATTTTACAGCTGATGTAATGAACGATAATTGGAATGCAAAAGCGGCAAAGAAGAAATTAAAACTGATTCCAAACACCTTAGTTTGTGATGTGCTCCTCGATCAGCAAATCTTTTCGGGTATAGGCAATATCATTAAAAATGAAGTATTGTATAGAGTTAAAATTCATCCCAACAGCGAAATAGGTAAGATTCCATCATTAAAAATTAACAAACTTATTAAGGAAGCCCGCAATTACAGTTTTGAATTTTTAGCGTGGAAAAGAGATTTTGTTTTAAAAAAGCATTGGCTTGCCCATACCAAAAAAGTTTGTTTACGGTGCAACCATCCAATTATTAAAGAATATACCGGTGTATACCATCGCAGAAGCTTTATCTGCACCAACTGCACTTAACAATGAAAATAAATACAGGTTGTTCAGGCTTTTATAACATGCAATGGAAAGGAGTTTTTTATCATGATACTTTAGCTCAAAGCAAATGGTTTACCTTTTATTGCGAACATTTTGATACGATTGAATTGAATGGCACTTTTTATAAATTCCCTACTGCAAAATCGCTTGATGGGTGGTATAAAAAAAGTCCTGCAAATTTTTCATTTGCCGTAAAAGCGCCGCGCATAATCACTCATTATAAAAAGCTTAAAACATGACGATTAATCCACATTATCTTGCATCACCCGTTTGCGTGAATTTACGAACAACTAATGTTGGTCGTTTCCTTCTTTTTTGATTAGAAATCGAAGAGGTAGCTGATAATCCTGTAACATTATCTACAATTTATGTAACATACTTTGTGTTGAGCGAAAGTATTTTTGATTTATAAATCAGTAACCATTTTTAGTTCTCAATTAAACACAATTAATATTTATATGAAATGATAAAATCGGATCCTATTCCTTTTTATATGAAACTTTCCCAAAAAAAGCATGGTATGTCGGAGGTTAACCAAAAACACTTTGAAAGCGAGTGTGTGGTAACAAGTAAATCCTGTAATATTTTCTGCAATTAATGTAACTAAGTTTTATCGTGCCATCGTAATTTTGGTCTACAAGTCTAAAGCAGAAAGCTGAAAATAAAAGCGAAAGAAAAGCATCTTAATTTTAAAATTAGAAGAATCATGAAAACAATCACAACAGCGCTTACCGACCATCATCAGGAAATGCGTAAGTTAGTAAAGGAAGTAAAAAAAGATAGTACCAAATTTATTTTTCTCAAAAAGCACCTCGATGTGCATCACGAATTGGAAGAAGACTTGCTTTTGAGCAAGTTACACACCAAAGAAAAAATCAAAGACGAGTCGCTCGAATCGCAGGAAGAACATGTAATTCTTAATTTTGCCTTATTAGATTTGGCCGATTTCCCCAAAGACA
>JAAFHB010000492.1 GCA_010906965.1 Mariniphaga sp.
GAATTAATGCCATTGATTGATTTGATGTAGCGATATTTCAAATCGTTATCTTTTAGTAGGCTGTTTCTGATAATTTGCCAAATATTGCCGCCAAAAGAAAGCAATATGAGTAATGCCATTGAAATTATAGTAATAGCTGCCTTGCTGTTTCGAAAATCAACACTAAAAACATGCTCTTTGCGAATAACCATATTTTGCTGAGACTTTAACTGGTTAATCTTTTCATCGATTGGGGTAATTATGGCTTTTAATTCAGTGAAAATCTTTTTGAGACTGTCGTTAACCTTACCCAATGAATAGGCTGAATACTGAGCCAGATTTGTTTGCAAAACCTTTATTTGTTCCGGTGTAAACTGCTGTTGATTAATCTTGATTCGTAAATCTTCGATAAGCGATATTAGTTCCTCCGGTTCAGAAGTTGAATTAGCCTGGTTAATTGGAGTTGCTCTATTCACTCGCTCATCAATTTTTTGCTTTAATTCCTCGAACAGGGTATAAACTGCTGAAGAATCCATTTTGCTGGCACTCATAGGTATTGATTATTAAATTGTTTACAATCGATGTCTGTATTGGTTGTCATTCTTCTTTTTCCGCCTTTTGGCTTCCTGCCTTAAAAATGCTGCCTCGTTTTCATCATAAACGGGTGATGGTTTCATCAGATCGAACAGTCCTCCCAGGATGGAAGCTGCGCTTTCAAGTCCCAATGAAAGATCCGTTGTATTGTCTTGTCTGGTTGATTGTTTTGGCTGGTTTATCTGGAACTGTTGCAACTTTTCATTCTGTTGTAGTTGATAACTGATTTTGGTATAACTATATGCTCTGTCGATTTTAGAACCGTTGAATTCATACCCGTTTTTTCCAAACCGTATTCCTTGTATTTTGTCTGTACCTCCGTTATTTCGGAATTCGGTAGTAATCCCCGATTTGAGTAGATTTGCTTTTAGATCTTGCCAGTTCCTGCATTTGGGTATTGTTGATTGCAACGTATGATAAATTTCGTATTTGGTTTTATCTGGTTCTTTTAACCGATGCTCCTTTACATTCTCTTTCCCAGAAGCAATGTAAAGACAGTTCTCTTTTGTAAGTTCCATACAAATCTTTACGTTCCGCAACTTTTCGTTCTGATCAGAAATCCGTTTCCCATTGTTATCAATACGGTTTATCACGATGTGAATGTGAGGATGGTCAGTGTCGTGGTGACGGGCAATGATGTATTGAGTATCCATATATCCCATCTTTTTCATGTATTCCAGGGCGACATCAACCATAAACCTATCAGTCAGCCTGCTCTTATCCTGAGCAGAAAAGTCCAGTGAGATGTGTGCGACTGGTTTTGATATGTTGGGATTCAGCTTATGCTGGACAATGAAACTATGGATAATGGATTCCTTATCTTTCAGCCTTACTCCTTCAGTATAAAGCAGCTGTGCATGATCTTTATCCAGGATATAGTTTACTGCACCTTTGAATCCTCGGCCCTGTACAATCTTAGCAATCATCTTCAATTATCTTAATCAGGTTATCTAACTGTTTATTCAGTGTAAGGCAATGATTGTGCACCTCTTTATATCCGGCGGCATTGGCTTTATGGGCAATTTGGTTTACGTTGTTGGCCATGCCGGAAAGCTGGCGGATATATCCCATCTGCTCTAATGTGAGATGTTGCTTTACTGAACTCGATCGGATGCAAAGCCGAATAAATTCGCAACGGTTAACACCTGCGGATCGGGCCTTCGTTTTGAGGAAATAATAATCTTCTGTAGCCATTTTGATGGTTACTTTATATCCTTTCTTTTCAGCAAGATTTTTAGTCGGTCTGCCATTCGTGTTTCTATTTTTAATTGTTTTCATGATTGGAAGATTTAATTGTTCATATTAGACCGGCGGGATGTTTTCCGCCTCGCAGAGCAAGGTTTCGGTCAGACCGAAACACAAACTTGCTCCCCTCCCTGACGGGACCCGTGAATAACCTGATCAGAGTCTGATACTTTTTTGTTTTTCTGTGTATGATTGAGTGGCTGAAATTATTGGAGTGCTCTGCACCAATACCAGATCAAAGTGATCAATTAGTTTTTTTAGCATTGGATTCTTGTTTGTCACTATTTGAAGA
>JAAFHB010000085.1 GCA_010906965.1 Mariniphaga sp.
GGCAGACACATCTTTTACAGCGTATTTATCTTTACCGTAAGCGATTGACAGGTGGTTAATGGATAAAACAGGATTGGGAACTTGTAATATATTGTCGTTCATGATTGTAATTCCGGAATTAAGCTGCGAGTGAAGATTCTCATTGTTTTTTGTATTCTGTTAAGCTTTGATTGTTTGAATATTGTGGGTTGTAAACCGCACACAATATAATGATTTTTGATTATGAATTTCCACTATACTTCATCGAAATTCGTTTGGCAATGATATTTAATGTCAGGACAAATGCCATCAGGAAAAGTGACGAGGACCAGACAAGGTCAATCATATTGGGATTGTTATAAAATTCCCAGATCTGGAGCGGTACTGCACTCGTTGGCTTTGTGAGATCAAAGTTGATCGTTGTACTCCCCAATGTTGTCAGCATTAACGGAGCCGTTTCTCCCAGCACCCTTGATATCGAGAGCAGGATACCGGTCATCAAACCACTGGCACCAGAAGGAATCATTACCTTCAGAATGATTTTGTGGTAAGGTACACCCAATGCTGCCCCGGCTTCCTTAATGGAGATCGGAATCATCTTCATGGTCTCTTCCGTCGAACGGATAATGAGCGGTAACATCATAATTGCCAGTGCAACACTTCCGGCTAATGCCGAAAATCCTTTTGTAACACCCTGAACAATCCAGATGTAAGCAATTAATCCTAATACGATTGACGGAACTCCCTGGAGAATATCGGTGAGACTTCTGATCAGGTTGGCATAACGTTTTCCCTGATTTTCGTACAGAAATATCCCGATTAAAATACTGATTGGAATTGCAATCAACGATGCGGTAACCACCATTAACAGCGTACCGGTAATCCCGTTGGCAATTCCACCGGGAATGATTTCGCCGTTGCGTACGGAAGTCATGGCCTGCAAAGTATCGGGAGCAACTTTGGTAAAGAAATCAAAATTGATCTGCTTTAATCCCTTTTCAAGCAGTTCATATACAATTAATAAGATCGGGGATATCGTAATTGTGGCAAGAACAACAACAATTCCAAATACTAGTTTGTTCTTCAACTCCCTCCACTTCGAATTGTCTTTTACGTTAATAATAGCTGTGCTGTCTATCATTTGATTGAGCTAAGCGAATTTACGAATAATGATTTTGCCAATGGCATTTACAACTGCGGTGACGGCAAAAAGTAGCAGTCCGATTGCAATCAGCGAGCTCAATTTTAATCCGTCGGCTTCGCCAAACTGGTTGGCAATGACGCTGGCCATTGTATTCCCGAGGCTGAATAAACCGGTAGGGATAATGTTAGCATTCCCGATCAGCATCGTCACAGCCATTGTTTCTCCGAGTGCCCGTCCAAGAGCAAGAATGTAACCGGCAACCAATCCGGAACGCGCACCTGGTATGATAACATTCATGATAACCTCGAGACGAGTTGCACCGAGCGAGTAAGCCGCTTCTTTCAGTTCATTGGGAACCATCGAAATAATCTCGTTGCTGATGGACGTGGCATAAGGGATAATCATTATTGCCAATATTAACCCCGATGTAAAAATTCCGTAGCCTTGCCCGGCGTATCCCAATTCAGCAATTAAAGGGCGTATGGTATAAAATCCCCAGAGTCCGTAAACGATCGATGGTACACCGGCAAGTAAATCAACTAATGTGCTTAAAACTGCAGCGACTTTTGTTTTCCGGTAATATTCGGAGATAAAAAGAGAGGTGGAAAAAGCAAGTGGAAAACAGATTACAAGCGCAAGTAACGAAGTAATGATTGTTCCTGCTATGAATGGCAAGGCGCCGTAGGCTTCTTTCCCTTCGGTTGGATTCCAGTCGGATGAGAATAAAAATCCAAATACGCCGAATTCGCGGAAAGCGGGGATTGCTCCTTTAATCATCGAAAAGGCCATTCCTCCAAAAATCAGGAGTATAATGACAGATGAAGCTTTAAGTATATTTTTTACTGTTTTTTCGCTCGTCACTCGAATGTGATTTAATTATCTGCCAGATTTGCTGGTGCGTTGACTGTTGAAGATGAACAATTGTATTTTGATAAACTCCCGGATAGCTTTGTCACCTTAAGACAAAAATATCCGGGAGTAAAGATATCGTTAATAACTACTTGAGGATGGGATCGCCATTATAAGTGATCGATTTTAAGATGGTTTTCGCTAATTCGACCGTTTTGGAGGGAAGCGGAGCGTAATCAACTTTTTGCGCAACTGCCTGTGCATCGGCACTGATCAGCCAATCCAGGAATTTAACGGTTTCCTCAGCCTGTTGCTGACTCCTGTCGCCGTAAGATTGTTCCTTATAGAGAATAATCCATGTAAAAGCACTGATCGGGTAGGCATCCGGAGCGTCCGAATTAGTCAGCATCACTCGGGTATCTGCAGGTATTTCACCCATGGCAGCTGCACTAACCGATTTTACTGATGGTTCAATAAAGTTCCCTGCTTTGTTCTGTAATAATACGTAAGGCAGTTTTTGTGCAAATGCATATTCCGAACCGATGTATCCGAATGCACCTTCAGTTTGTTTGATCGTTCCGGCTACACCTGGATTTCCCTTGGCGCCCATTCCAATTGGCCATTGCAGCGATTTGCCGACACCAATATCCTTGGCCCATTTTTCGCTGATCTTGCTCATATAATCGCTGAAAATCTGGGTAGTTCCGCTACCGTCTGAACGATAAATCACAGAAATATCTAAATCTGGCAGATTTACACCTGGGTTGTCTGCTTTAATTTGTTCGTCGTTCCATTTTTTGATTTCGCCCATAAAGATTTGGGCTAAAACTTCGTTTTTAAGTTTTAGTGAAGCGATTCCAGGCAGGTTATAGGCTAAGACGACAGCCCCTAAACACGTGGGTATATGTACAACGGGTGCTGTTAATTCAGCTGCCTGCTCATCTGTCAGAAATGCATCAGTCGCGCCAAAGTCGACCACTTTATCTTTTAAACAACGGATTCCGCCACCCGATCCGATTCCTCCGTAAGTTACCTGGAGTCCGGTTTTTTTGGCGTAATCAGCGATTAACTGATTATAGAAAGGCATTGGGAAAGTTGCTCCCGCCGCGGTGATACTAATGTCTTTCGAATCTTTAGCAGCACTTTTTTTCTTGTTGTTCTGGCATGCGGCGAAAATTGCAACTGCCATTAAAAACACCAGTAATTTCTTCATTTTTTATTGGTTTTTAATATTTTACATCAAATTAACGAGTTTCATGTTACAAAGATATTACATTTTGATTACAAAAATATTAAGATGAAAATGGTTTCTTGTTAAACGCTTATTTAATAAAGCGATGGTGGTTTTTTCAGGCGAAATTCAATTAATTGTCATTAGATTCTGCACTTATGTTCAAAAAAACAGCTATCGGTCAAACTGAAATCTCTTTCAATGTTGCCGATAGCTGTATAATTGCGAATCGCTGACGCGAATTAGTTAAATGTTATTGTGTTTTTGGTGTTTGACAATTTCACCATTTACAACGAAGGTGATTGATTCGGCAACATTTGTTGAATAACTTGCAATTCTTTCGAACAGATTGGTAGTTATCAGGATATTGGCAGCAACAACTACCACTTCCGACTGATGCATCATCTCCCCCAAAATCCGTGTGGCTATTTGCTCGCAATCAACTTTAATTTCAATTGCTTTACTGAGAACTTTTTCTGCATAAGTCAGGTCGTGGTTTTTTACCAGTTCGACAACATCCGCGAACAGGTCTGTTGTTTTTTCACCAATGACGTCTATTCCAAGTTCCTGAATAAGCTTTCTGTATTCGCTGAGCGGTTCAATTCTTTTGGCAATGTTTACAGCATGATCACCAATACGTTCCAGATCGTTATTGATTTTCAGCGCAGAGATGATATACCTTAAATCTTTGGCAACAGGTTGCTGAAGTGCAAAGATCTTCTGGCACAGTTTATCAATCTTAACATCAAGGTTATTGATATTTTCGTCGTTAACGATCACTTGTTTTGCAAGAACCAGATCGGAAGTTCGCAATGCCAGCGTCACATCAACCAATTGCTGGTTGACCTGAGAACACATGTCGATCACTTTATGCGTCAGTTTTTCCAATTCGGAGTCGAATATTCTATAGTTTTCCATGTTTTAAATATATAAAATAATTAAACATCAACCAAAACGACCGGTAATATAGTCTTCAGTCTGTTTCTTCTCAGGATTTGTAAATATCTTTTTTGTTTTATCATATTCAATCAGCTCACCAATGTAGAAAAAGGCGGTGTTATCGCTGATGCGGGCTGCCTGCTGCATATTGTGTGTGACGATCACAATGGTATATTTCTCCTTCAGTTGTACGATCAGTTCCTCTATTTTCGAGGTAGATAACGGATCGAGTGCACTTGCCGGTTCGTCCATCAGAATAATTTCGGGGTTTACAGCCAATGTTCGGGCAATGCAAAGCCGTTGCTGCTGTCCGCCTGAGAGTCCCATTGCTGAATCTCCGAGACGGTCTTTCACTTCGTCCCAAATTGCAGCATTTTTTAATGCTGTTTCAACGATTTCGCTGAGTACTTTTTTATCATTTATGCCGTTTATTTTCGGTCCGTAAGCAACGTTTTCGAAGATCGATTTAGCAAATGGATTTGATTTCTGAAATACCATCCCCACCTTTTTTCGCAAGTTAACTACATCGATATTTTTATCGTAAATATTGATGTTGTCAATCATCACTGTTCCTTCTATCTTAACGCCGTCAATGAGATCATTCATGCGGTTAAGACTGCGCAGAAAGGTCGACTTTCCACAACCTGAAGGACCAATAAAGGCAGTTACTTTTTTCTCTGGAATTTTAATTGAGATGTTGTTCAGCGCCATTTTGCCGCTGTAATAGAGAAACATATTCTCGGTTTTGATTTTATCAACTATCATGATCAATTAGTTTTCTTTTTTCGGATTCTGTATCTTATAATTACGGCTGTCATATTCAGAATGAAGGTAAGCAAAAGCAGTACGCACGTGGTACCAAACTGAATGGGCAAGGTTGCATCAACATTGGCTGATTGGGTAGTGAGGACATAAATATGGTAGCCCAGCACCATAAACTGGTCGCCAAGTCCGGGCAACGTTGCGAGGTAATAGGCAGCACCTGTAAACAAAATGGGGGCTACTTCACCTGCTCCACGACTTACTGCGAGGATCGTGCCGGTTAGTATTCCGGAAATAGATCCCGGGATTACTACTTTGTAAATGGTTTGCCATTTGGTCGCTCCCAATGCCAGACTTGCGGCGCGGAGTTCGTTGGGTACCGTTTTTAATGCCTCCTCAACCGAAACGATTACAACAGGAAGCGTTAATAATGCCATCGTAAGACTTGCCCATAGCAGGTTCGGCTGTCCCCATTTGAGCACTCCTCCAAAAAATACACTGTCTACTTGTGTTCCCACGAATTTGATGAAGAATCCTAAACCGAACAGACCATAGATAATAGATGGAATGACCGCAAGTGTGCGAACCGCGAATCGTATTGTTTTGGCAATAACTGAATTCTCCTTCGCATATTCCGTAAGGTAGATGGCCGTGATTGTTCCAAACGGAACGGCAGCAATCGACATGATAATGACCAGCATAGCTGTGCCATAAATAGCAGGGAAAATACCTCCTTTGGTCATCCCGTCTTCGGGAAAGCTGGTGAGGAATTTCCACGATAACTGGTCTTTGCCACCGATTACAATCACGGTGACCATGACGACAACAATTGCAATAATCAGTAGTGCTGCGGCTAATGTAACCCCTTCGATTACAAAACCTTTATAGTCTTTCTTGATAGTGTTTATCATTTTCCCTGTATTCTTTTCATTAGTTTTCCTTTCACATAGAATTCAGCTATTGCATTCAGAATGAATGTAAACACAAGGAGCAGGGAGCCGATCAGAAACAATACGTTATAATGCGTATCGCCGAATACGACTTCTGCCATTTCGGCTCCGATCGTAGCAGCCAGTGTTCTAACCGATGTAAACGGGTTCAGATCCATTTGAGCTGCATTCCCTGTTGCCATCAACGCAATCATTGTTTCGCCGAAAACCCGTCCGATTCCCAGCAAAAGTGCAGCAAAAATACCTGGCGTAGCTGCAGGCAGAATGACAAAGAAGGCGGTTTGCCACTTCGAAGCACCTATTGCGAGACTTGCTTCATAAAACGATTTGGGAACTGCGGTTAATGCATCTTCGGTGATTGTGAAGATAATCGGGATGGCGGCAATTCCCATCGCGATGCCTCCCACAAACGCGTTTAACCTTGTTTCGTAATGAAAGACTTCCTGAAGAAAGGTGGCCATAACCATCAAAGCAAAGAAACCGATTACAACAGAGGGAAATCCTGCCAGCAGTTCGATGGTTGGTTTGATGATCTCTTTCATCTTCTTATTGGCAAATACTGCAGTGTATAATGCTGCAAGAATGGCGATAGGGGCGGCAAAGAGCATCGAGATAATCGTAATCTTAAACGTTCCGATTATTAAAGCCAGAATTCCAAACCGTGGTTTATCCGATACCGGTATCCAGTCTTTTGTCGCGAGTGTTTTTAGTGCCGATTGATTATCGTCGTAACCGCTTCCCGCACTGACGGTGTAAGTCGCGTCCGATGCACTATTTACCGATGCTGAATCTGTGCTCTGGACAACCTGTTTTTCCGCGTTACCCACACTGTCTGTTACTTCGCCATAGGTTTCCTGAACTTCTTCCTTCGCGGGTTGATCGGTTACATCACCGTATGTTTCCTGAACTTCAGTTACTGCGTTAGCCGGTTTGTCGGTCACATCGCCGTAAGTTTCCTGGGCCTCCGGGGTGGAGTTTACAGAAGTTGTAGCTTTCTCAACTGTTTTACTTCCAAAAATGGGGAGTGTTTCACGGAATACAAAAATAAAGATAAGGATGATGATGGTAATGGATAAGAAGGCAACCCCTTTGATGATCTTTTCTGCCAGATAATCGCCTATCCGGAATTTTTTATGGGTGATATCGATACCCGGCGGGCTGGAATTTAAAGCATCCGTATTTCCGGGTTTTTCCTTTTTTGATTTTTCCCTGGTCATGTTGAATTGTTAATATTCGCTGTTAATTTGGAATTAAACAAGTAAAAGCGAATACTTCCATATAAATGAAATTATCCGCTTTATGCTTATTTTTTATGCTGTTATGCAAACTGTTGCTCAATTATTTAACAGGGAAGTAACCCATGTCGACAACTAATTTCTGTCCTTCAGGACTTAAGATCCAGTCGATATATTTCTTCATCTCGCCTGCAGGTCTGTTACGCAGGTACATGTAAAGGAATCGGGTAATAGGATATTCACCGGTTTTAATGGTTTCGGCTGTAGCTGCGTAGGCAGGACTATTTTCATCCTTTTTAACTTTGCAGATCACAATTCCTTCGGCATAAGCAGCACCTCCGTAACCAATTCCGTAAGCATCTTTCTTAACAGCGTTTACAACAGCTGCAGTTCCGGGTAATGTCTGACAGCTTGATGCGTAATCGCCCTTTACCACGTTTTCAGAAAAGAATACATAAGTTCCTGAGCTATTCTCTCTTCCGTACAATTTGATCGATTCATCGGCGCCGCCAACTTCTTTCCAGTTGGTGATGTTTCCTCTGAATATTTTTCCCAGTTGGTCGATCGATAATTCCTTCACTTTATTGGCTGGGTTGAGGTAAATAGTAATACCATCTTTTGCACAGGCAACTTCAACACCCAAAGTATTGTAACGGGCTTTCAGCTTTTCCTTTTCAGTCGGTTTCATTTTACGGCTGGCATTGGCGATATCAGTTGCACCATTAATCAGCGCTGAGATTCCAACACCCGATCCGCCACCTGTTACCTGGATGTTTGCAGTGGAGTTCGTTTTCATATAAACTTCAGCCCATTTTTGTGCCAGAATAACCATTGTATCAGAACCTTTAACGGTGATACGCTCTGGAGCCGCAGTGAAGGCTAAGCAAACTACGCCTAACATAACTGCTACGATTGCAACCTTTAATAATTTGAATGATTTCATTGTTTTTTTATTTTGGAATTAAACGCTTGTTTTATAATTTTTATAATAATTGCTTCTAGTTGATGTTTAGAATTTTGCCTGAATTCTAAGCGTGAATACATTTTGGTTGATTACCTTACTGTAATCCAATCCGTTTGTAACCTTCTGGCCATCAGCCTGGGTATAGTTTTCCATCAGGTTCGAAATACCAGAAGCATTAACTCCAACTTTTTCGTTCTGAACAATTTCGTAAGAAGCTGAAATTCTGATGTTGTCATCAAAATAGTGGTGGAGGACAAAACCGAATGTAGAGGTGGCAAGGTCTGCTTTTCCACTCGTAACATTGGCATAAGTAGGATCAGCACTTGTGTATGCTTTTACTTTCACGTCTGTTCCTTTTATTTCTGTGTTTGGATCGTAATAATCGTAACGGAAAGCGATCTGATTCGTTTTACCCAGATTTTTAATAAAATAAAGGTAGTAACCTGCGAACTTATTCACAAAATTGTATTTTCCAAGTTTTGCAGCAGTTGTTCCGGCTGCAGGTATGTAATCATACCCCATATTGTTATTCAATACATTTTTACCGGCAATGTATTCCCCTTTAATTGACAAGCCACCTAATATGTCAGCAAATAATTGAAATTCGCCACCTAACCAGTTTCTTCCTATTGCATCACCAATTTTAACAGCCTTAACAGTTGTATAGTCGCTGCTCAAAGTTTTAATGGCATTTGATTTAAGTGCTCCGAAATAACCATGGGCACCGATATCAAGACCGCCAAAACTACCCAGACTTAGATTGTAGGTAACCCTTGCCATTACATCTTTGTAATTGTCGTAGTCTTTGTTTTCGTTGGCATTAAGTGCAGCTCCGGTAGCATCTCTGATGTCTAATTGTCCTTCTCCTCCATTAAAAACAGCTACCTGCATTTTAATTGGAACATTTAAAGGACTATATTCTAATTTTGCACCAATGGCACGTTCACCCGGATATAGGGTTCTTATTACTAAGGAACGTTCCACCATTTCGCGCTGGCTCGAAGAGTATTCTACTTCATAGTTTGGCCTGTTGAATTTTCCAGCCCATAAAGCAAATGATTTTGACCAATGGTCATTTACAACTACGTAAGCATCTTTCAAAGAAAATGCTCCAGGGGAAAAGTCAGGAGTCAATACAAATTTGATTCCGTCTAAGGCTTCATACGTAAATTTAACTCTTACTCTTCTCAAAGAAAAATAGTTTTGAGAGGTGTTGAGCAGGGAAGGACTCTCAAAATTCTGATATTGTGCCTGCATATAACCTGAAACTTTAATCTTTGTCAGTTTCGAAAGATCTGCCTCATCAGTTGCAAGCCTTTCAAGTAACCCGTTCACCTTGTCATTTACTTCTGTTAGCTTCTCATTTACAGAGGGATCCTGTGCTTTTGTGTTAAGCGCAACCATCAGGAAGAGTAAGAATAAAACCGCACTAAGTTTTCTCATAATTATTGAATTGAATTTTGTCATTATATTACAATACAAAAATTCGTTAATGCTGTTACATTGATGTTACATTGATATTACAATTCGGTTACAACGTCAAAATGTGTTTAAAATTTAATTATTTGAAAAACAGATGTGTAGATTGTTATTTTGCGTGATGGAGCTTATTGGCTTATCAATTTCTGAAATTTCATCACAAATGCACAGGTCAAGCAACATCGTGATTTCAAAAAAATGTCAAAAAAAAACGAAACTGCGAAGCAATTCCGTTTTTAAAAAAATGTAATATAAACTAGCAAGACAAACTAAAAAGAGACTAATTGGCAGACTGTAATTTTATATTTAATTCTTGATTCGGTTTCTCAACATCTAATTTTTCAATGAAACTTTTTTTGTAAGAAATGTATGAGGCAATCAGATTATACGAACCAGGTTTGACATTGTCAATTTTAAAGTTTCCATCGAAATCGGTATGGACCTTTTTCGTTGATCCTTCGATCGCCACTTCAACACCCGCAAGCGCTTCGCCGGAGGTGAAATCAATTACTTTACCAGAGATTGAAACTGCTGCATTGGCTGAGGCTGTTTCATTCGATTTGTTTTTATTTGCAGAATTACCATTGTTGTCCGCAAAAGCAAATACAACTGCTGCAAGGAATGATAATGTTAAAAGTGCCTTTTTCATTTTTGTTGTTTTTAGTACATTGCAAATATCGGACACAGATGTTAAGAAACGATTACGGAACTGTTACAATCCGATGAAGAAAATGTTACAAACTAGTATTTTCTTTCATTGTTTAATTTGCCGGTTTCATCATAGATTTTCCATGTTCCGGTTTTTTCACCCATGTTGTAATGCAATTCATACAATGGTTTCCCCTCGGCTGACCAGATCAGCCAGTCGCCATGTTTCAGGTTGTTCTTGTATTCGGCCTGGGCGGTTTTTTTTCCGGATTCGTCCCAGGTGATCCAGATGCCATCTTTGTTCCCGCTTTTATAAGAGCGCAGTTCTTGTTTAGTGCCGTTCTCGAAATAGATAGTGACAATTCCATCAAGAACTCCATTCGAAATATTCAGAACGGTTTTGGGTTTATTATTTTCGTAATACTCTGTATGTATTCCTGAATAAAGCATCCCTTTTTTATAGTATTTCCCATCTATATTTTCCATATCCTGAGCGTAAGCGAAGGCTGTGATGAAAATAAAGAAGACAACTAATAGTTTTCGTTTCATAGTAATTTGTTTTAGAGACCTCGAATATAGCTATTTTCAGGGTGTATTCAATCAGTCAATACCAGTATTTAAAAAAAGGCTGCCCCCGAAGGAGCGGCCTTTAAATATTTGATTTCTTTGTTATTAATAAACTGTAGTTTTAGGCGTCCAGTTGGCCCATCCTGTTGTCCAGTCTGTAGTCTTGAATGCACCAATATAGTCTGTTGCTTCTAAACCTACTGGAAGTCCGGTAGCTGCACCTGTTAACAAAGGTGAACCAGTCATCGGAAGGAAGTTGGGAGCTGTTAAACTAAATGCAGCAGTTACTTTCAAATCTGCATTTGCTGCAATTGTTCTGTTGATTCTTGCAGCATCTTCAAAGAAAGCCTGTTCTCCTGCAGTGTTGCCACTGAAAACATCCGTCATACCTGAAAGGATACAACCTTTCACCTGTGCGCCGGATCCTGCATTTCCTTTTGCATCAGCCATCAGCAAACCTTTTGGCCATCCTGCAAAAACCGAATTATAAACTTCAAGATTTGATTTTCTTCTGATGTGCATCGAAGCCTGAAATAATGGGTTGATCGTTGTAGTAGGAGTTGCAAGTGGTCCATATAAACTGACATTTGCAAATCGTGGATTCGTTGTAGGAATGTTTGAAGATCCTGTTCCGTCATTGTCTGATTCAAAACCGTTTGATTTTGAAATGTCGGCAATCATCGGATCGCGTAAACCAACGATGTACTGTACAAATCCGCTGAAACCATAGTCGGTATCGAACTCATCATCCAAACCGCTGAAGGCGATTAAATGCTTGCAATTTACGGTTCCGCCAAACCATTCGTAGGAGTCGTCGTTTGCAAATGAAACCTGAATATAGTCAATGGTTGTTCCTTTACCTACACCACCAAAAGTTAATCCGTTGATTTCTTTGTCAGGTGCGAATGCATAACCTGCAAATTCAATACGGACATATTTCATCGTACCTGAATTGTCGTTATCGTCTGTACCGCCGTATTTGGTTCCTAAGCCGCCTTCGATTTCAGCTTCGCCACCTGCTACATTAATTTTTGCATTACCGCATAATACAACACCACCCCAGTCGCCTGCTGCACGTGCGCCAGCTGCTTTTGCTGATGTGAAAACAATCGGTTTTGCAGCTGTTCCTTCAGCCATGATCTTTGCTCCTCTTTCAATAACCAAAGAAGCCTTGGTGTCAGTTTTGCCTTTAATGACAGTTCCTGCTTCAATTGTAATTGTAGCTGGTGATTTTACATAGACCCAACCATTAAGAACGTAATTGATGTCTGATTTTAAGGTGATATTAGCTGTAATATTACCTGTCAATTCAATCGTTGAACCTGAGGCAGGGAAGATGGTAACTGCACATTTAGTTGTGAAAAGGCCATCTGTTGTTTTAACAGTAATGTCTGTTGATCCTGTCTTTACACCAGTAACAGTTCCATCGGCCGCAACTGTTGCAATTGTTGCATCCATCGTTGTCCAGGTCATCGTTTTGTCGGTTGCGTCAAAAGGAGCGATTGAAGCAGTAAGCTTAAGCGGAGTGCCAATTCTTACAATTGCGGTGGTCTGATCAAGTGTAACACCTGAAGCTTTGACAATAACCGGATCCTTTTTGCATGATGAGATCCCTACTAAAAGAAGGGTCGCCATGAATAATCCATTTGATAAAATTCGTCTCATAACAATAAAATTTTGGTAATTAATTAAATGCGTAATTTTGAAATTTTTGTTAACTGTGTTATTTTCTGTAGAATAAAGAATAATTAGTGCTTATTTAAAAACGAAACCCTAGTTCAAGCGAATAGCTGCTTCCGGGTTTGTAACTACGCAGAACCTGGTCACGATCGAACTGTTTGATGTCGGAAGCACCGCCTGTGTAATGGCTCAAATCTACCGTTGCATTGACATTTTGTTTGTAGACAATACTTTGGTTAAGAAGGTCTTTGATGCTGAATTTTAGCTCGGCATATTTTCCTATTTTTTTACTGATCACAAAGTCAACAAGATTGCGTGGCATTTCGTAAACATCAGGAATATCTTCCCAGGCATTTTGTTCGGGAACACCCACGATGTGAATGCGCTTTCCGATTACATTGTATAAGAGGTTAACCATCAGCCTGCTTTTTTCCTGATCGCTATAGAATATTCCTGCATTTAGAATGTAGGGAGACTGTCCTGCCATTGGACGGGTCTTTTCTGTCACCTTATTTGTGAAGTTGATTTCACTCTTTATATAAGCACCGTTTAAAACGACATTCACCTTTTCGAAAAAGCCTGTTGATGCAAGTGTTTTGCGGAGTTCGGCTTCGATGCCATAGTTAAAGGCTTTTTCTGCATTTTGATAGGTGTATTCCAATCCGCTTCCGGTCTGAAGATATTTTACTTCAATAGGATTAAAGAATTTCTTATAAAACAGACCAACCGAGATGATTTCGTTTTCTGACGGATAATGCTCATACCTGATTTCTCCGTTGTGGATTGTTGCGTTTTTCAGGTTTGGATTTCCGGAATAGACCGCATTATTGTCGAAATCGTAGAAAGGGAAGGGGGCAATTTCGCGAAATTCGGGACGGTTCAATGATTTTCCATAAGCCATTCTAACCAGATTCTTATCGTTGAATTTGTAAATGGCATTGATAGAAGGAAGTATATTGAAAGTGTCATTCACAACAGTGATCGGTTGCTGAAAACGGTCGAAGCTGTTGATTGATTGTTTGTTTTTCTCGCCCCTGACACCGGCATAGACAGAGAATTTTTCAGAAAAAGGAATCTGAAAAGCGAGATAGCCGGCAATCTGATCGTTATTTCCTGTATAGGAATCTGACTTGCCAGTCTCTTCGGCTAATTTTATCCCGGTGGTGGTATTGATGTTTTCATCATTAAACATTTGGTCTAATGGCAGATATCCAATTTTGTTATCGTATTTTGATCTGTCAGAAACTACATAGCCCAATTTACGGGCCGTAAAATTCCGCTCTTTTTTCTCTGCATAGATTCCAGCCTTCAGTACAGGGTTGATATCAAATATTTTAAAGGTATTCTCGATATTGGCTGCTGCTGTATAGACATTCTCCTGCAGGTTCTGGTAAACCCTTCCTGCATTACTTGTGAGGGGATTTGAAGGAAACACCATGTAATACTTGCCATAGTTGGGATCCGATTGGGTCTCATTCATGATCAGCTTTAACCTTTTCAAATCGGGTTCATCACGTGTTGCCCTTGAGTAACCTGCAATCCAGTCGACCTTTGTTTTATTCTCATTAAATGAGTGTGTACCGCTCAGTTGACCCAGGTAGGTATCGCGGCTCATAAAACCATACTCGTACGATTTAATTTGGGTATTGCTGTAATATTCTGTTCCCCTGCGAAATGAGGTTTTTGTAGATCCAATGTGATTAAACAGGTTACGAAATTCGATTTTATTCCCTTTGCCCAGAAAGGCACTCCAGTTATGCATTACGCCAAGCTTAACGGTGTTTTTATAGACATTATCTTTAAACGAGAAATCATACCCTGGTTTATCCTCCACAAAACGATAGACGCCAAAATTATTATTTTCAACCTCGTCTGAACTATTTGTATTTGAGTAGTTAACAGATGTTACTTCACCAATAATTACTTTCCTGAGTTTAAAGCGGTGGGCCATTGTATAGGAGAAACGTAAATCGGGCATCGCTGTTGAAGCTTTTGCAAGCCAGTTTTTATTCAGCATACGGCCTAACAAAGCCTGGTCATTTGCACCAACTTCGCGTAAATCTTTGGGAAATATTGAGGGCAGTTTTCTGGTTCCGTCGTCGAATCCAAGCCAATCGTATTTACCGCCATCGTATTTGTATAGATCATTAAGCGTGGTTCCCGGTGTAAAAGAGGTACCAATTGAAAAGGAATAAATATTTGATTCAGGAACATCTTTGGTTGTTAGTTTTACAAATCCTCCCGAAAAATCACCCGGAAGTTCGGGGGCCGGGGTTTTGAAAACCATCATATTTTCGAGCATCGAACTCGGCACGATATCAAAAGAGAATGCCCTGCTGTCCGACTCGGAACTTGGTGCGGCGGAATTGTTTAGCCAAACGCTGTTGTACCGTTGTCCCAAACCTCTTACGATTACAAAACGGTCATCAACAATTGTTATACCGGGTATACGCTTTACAACTTCAGATGCATCCCTGTCCTGCGAACGCATAATTTGCTGATTTGAAATACCGCTTGCCACGATCAGACCTGATTTAATCGCGCTGATAATCGAAACATCCGAACCTTTTCTTCTGCTGGCAGTAACCGACACATCACCGATCGTGGTTGTAGCTTCTTCCAGATCGACTTTTAACTGCACTTTTTTATCTGCAACGACCACAATACCATCAAAAACGATTGGATTATAGGATATATAAGAGACTGTTACATTATAAGTTCCCGGTTTTATTCCTGAAATTAAAAAATGACCGTCGAAATCGGTAACAGCTCCTGTCTGAGTTCCTTCCAGAATGATGGTGGCGCCAACAAGTGTTTCACCTGTTTTCTTATCGAACACCAATCCTTCGATGCTTCCGGTAGCAGCCATGATATTACCATTAAGAAGTAAAAGCAGAACCAAACCAAATAACGATTTAAATAAGGTTTTTCGGGCGGTATTTTTATTGTCACGGAAATCGTCCCTTGTATTATCTGTAATTTTTTTTTCCGCCATTCCGGATAACCGGGGCGAACTGAAATCATTTTTTAATATCATTGCAGAAACAATCATAAACACTAAATATCAATTCAAATTTTATATTGGCAAAATTGATGGTTTGATGTTACAACGATGTTTCAAATTAATTACAATTCGATTAAATACAATTTTTTGTTTTCGGTTGGTGAGTTGGCCATGTCAATGATCTGATTTATTGCCATTCAATAATTATTAGGATTTTATTTGATCGGTTTTTTAAATGGCATATGCAATCATTCTGTAACATGAATTTGATGAATACTAGCTTATGCTGCTGAATCAGAATTAAGTTCCGTATAATTGGTCAACCTAAGGTATGCCGCAAAAGTCGTTGAGATTGAACTCAAATGGTTGAAGTACCAGCTTGAAAACTAAGCCTTGTTCTAATGACTGATCTGGTCATTCTGCAATCGGATTTTAATTAATACTGCTTTGATTGTCAACCCTGAAAGATATTTTCCGTTAGTTTATTAACCTGCGATTTGAGCCTATTGTTTGATTTTGAAGGATCATTATTAAAATATAAAGGCTGCACCTTTTGGGGCAGCCTTTAATCTTCAATTGAACTATGTCATTTTTGTGCGATTTCGACCATATAAAAGAGTTCTACAATCTGATCTGTTTCCTTTGCTTTTGCCAACGCGAGTTCAAAATCTGCTGAATCAGAACAATAACATATTGCAATAGCACAATCGAGAATCCAGGAAAATTGCTTTTTGGCTTCATCTTCGCTTATCGTTTTACGGCTTAGCGCTTTTTTATAATAGGTGTTTAGCCGATACACTGCATTAAGAATAGATGGCTTAAATGTTTCGGAGTAGGATGAACCAAAACCAATGCTGACATCTGTTTTCCGGACATAGAGTTCGTTAACTATTGTCCATTTTTCTGCAATTTCATTGCCCAGATAATGGGGTTCCACTTCGCCTTTTGGGCTGCCGTTGTCCCCGTAAACTTTAAACACAAACCGCTTTTCGCTATTTGTTTCTTTTTCATGTGATGGATCAAACAATTTGACTTTCTTTTCAGTTTGCAAAACGGCAAAGAGGTCTTCCTGTGCATAGGAAAATGTAAGTACAAAAGAAAGCGCAACTAAAATGATGATTTGTTTCATTACAGGATTTATATATTGCATTCAAATTCTATCATTCCCGATTATAATCTGAACTTAATAACGTATTCGAGTGGTTTACCGGCTGCCACCTGAACATTCAGTACATTTAATTTAACCGAATATTCCTCTCCCTTCACGAATTTGGAAGAGCTGACCGTAATGGCATTTTGCGAAAATGCATCAATTGTAAATATATTAAGATGTGAATTAAGCCGCAGTTTGATTCCTGGGCTATCTAATACAACCAATTGATAGGCAATGCCTGAAATGTTTTCAATTTCAAGGCTGGCACTTTTGTCATTGATTTGTCTTGACTTTACGATTAGCGAGTTTTCAACCAGCGGTTTCACCCATTCTGATTTACCGAAAAGTTGGCCATCCATGCATGCAATTGTGCGGTGATCAACAAGCGCTTCCTGAATCCCTTTTTCACTCCGTTCTTTGGCCAGTACAAGCGTCATCGCACGGTATTGCCCTGGATATTGAACCATTGGGGTGTGAATATCCGAATTTGACATGATGGTTAGGTTTTTATCGAGACACCATTTATAAACCAGTGAGTCGTAACGTTCGCCGTTTACCACTTCGATCCCGGAAATCAACCCTTTCTGATAAAGTTCCTCATGTATTGGCTGCCATTCGCTTCTGTTTTCCGGATGCTGGAACCATGGATGATTCCAGAATACAAAGGCACCCTGCTTTTTAGCTTCACCTAATGTTTCAACAATATTTGACCCGTCACGCGTATTGGTTTTATTTACAAATGTTTCGAAGATATTGGCATCCTTTATGAAGAGAGCATTAAAGTGCCCTGGTGCCATTTTACGGGTTATTTCGGTTGCTTTGATCAAAATAATGCCGCAATCTGCAGCTGTTTTTTCAGCAATTTGGAAAGACCGCATGTGATCTTTCGAGGAAAAATCCTCTGATTTAGGTTGGTATTCAATATGTTCAGTCAAAGCAATGGCATCCAATCCCTCCTGGTATGCCTCCAGTACTCTGGTCGTCGGCCAAACCATACCATCTGAGAAAACGGTATGCATATGAAAGTCGCATTTCAACAATTCGTAACCGGGGATTACCGGTAGCTTTAAACTGTTCTTCTTTACCTGCGAAAATACAGGAAGCGTGGTTATTAAAACCAGCGCAAGGATTAAAAATTTAATTTTGATTCTCTTCATGATTTTATAGTTTATAAATTATTTCTGCCACCAAAGTTTGTTGCTAAAAGTATCGCCACCCAGTCTTGCAACTGCTTCCTGATAATTTTTCAGATTGGTACGCTGAACAGTCTCTGGATATTTGAAACGGTTGGGCATTTTATTTCCGGCCGGAACGCCGTCTCCCAGAGGTAAAACAGGGTAACCAGTGCGCATCAGTTCAAACCATTGCTGATAATCGCAGAAAAAGAGGGCGTAATACTTTTGTAGCATAATACGCTCATGTGTGTTATTGTAAGCTGCTGCTGTATTGATGAAATAATTTGAAGGAACAACTGCACCCCATTGCTCGATGGCCGCTTTTACTCCGGCAGTGTACGAATCATTCGCTGTTTTTCCGGCTGTATTCCATCCATAGAATGCAGCTTCTGCCCTGATAAACTCAATCTCCGCATAGGGAAAAATTACGACTTTCAGTGGCGCTTTTGCGAGGTTCTGGTTCATATTCGACGGAGTTACCGGAACGGTAGGTGCGACATTATAACCACTCGGCCAACCGATAAAAACACTGTTCACTTTTGTGCAAAAAATATCGCGACGCGGGTCGTTCCATGTATTTAGATTATCGATAAAAAAGTTGGCCACACCTCGGTAGGAAGTGAAATCCTGTGGACGGGTCATAGGTGCTTCCTGAGGGAATACTCCGGAGATTGGCAATAACGCAGATTCGTCGTTTTTTGTAAATACCGGGTAAACTGTAGGATTGGCAAGAATATTTTCAATCTCTGCTTTTGCCTTTGAATTATTGATGTTTACCATACGCAAAGCAACGCGCAAGTGCAGTGAGTTGCAAAACATTTTCCATTTCGTAATTCCTGCTGATTGTCCCGAAACAAGCGCATTATTCGTACCAAACAGAAATTCTCCTTCTGTATTATACCGGAGCCCTGCTGCAGTGTTAAAAAGAGTATTTGCCTGTTCAAGATCAGCCAGTAATTGAGTATAGATTTGCTCTTGGGTATCAAACTTAGGCTGAAGCAGACCTTCAGCTCCTCTGCCGGCTTCCGACATTGGCACATCGCCAAACGAATCTGCAAGCAATTGTATAACCCAGCTTCGTAATGTTATGGCTACAGCTTGGTAATTTGGATCATTGAAAGTAATCGCCAAATTTTCCATCTCCTTTATATTGTTCAGCCACTTGTAGTAGGTATCCCAAGTACCATTCCCTGCATTGTCGTTGAAATTGTAGCGGGATACACCCCCGCTGCTGTTCGTCGGTAAAGATACCTGCATCAGTTCCATCGTAAAACCGTTCGAACGGTTCCAGTTATAGTCCGAAAGTGCATAGAGAATCGGGTTAAGCAAGGCTCCCGGAGTTACTTTGTCCATGCGGTTAGGATCAGTATTCAGCTCGGTGAAATTATCACACGAAACTAGTGTTAAGCCAAAGAGTACAAAAAATATGCTGAGTATTTTAATCGTTTTCATTTTCAATTTTTTAGATAAACAACCATAAAAAACTAGAAGCCAAGCGTTAAATTAAGTCCTATCGTCCTTGTTGAAGGTAACTGACCTGTTTCTACACCGGGTGTAATGGTTCCGCCGTTAAGTGCTGCCGCTTCCGGATCAAACATCGGGAAAGAGGTAAACATCGCCAGATTACGGCCATACACGGCAAGAGATGCTTTTTCAAAAGGCGTTTTTGCAAGCAAATTCTTTGGAAGTGAATATTCGAAACGTACTTCCCTAAGTTTAAGATAAGAAGCATCGAATGAGTTGGTTTCTACATTATTTATGCGATATTTCTCATTGTTATATGCTTCTACCGTTACCAGCTTTGTATTTGTTGCATAGGTACCATTACCTGCGTCCACCACTCCGGGAGCAACCATATAATAACCACCAAGGTTTTTCTTAGAAAGAGCTGCGTCTGCGAGTATCCGCGGATCATCCTTTTCGATATAGAATTCAGTACCGGGAAGACGGCCATTCAACGTAAAACCAAGTTTACCCTGCTGTGTCATTTTATGGTGAGCCTGCGAGTACACAATTCCGCCAAACTGACCATCAAACTGAATGCTTAATCTGAAGTTTTTATACTGGAATTCGTTGCTCATACCTGTTTTCCACGAAGGATAGGCACTGCCCACATATTCAATTACAGGAGATTGTGCAGGTAGTCCGTTCGA
>JAAFHB010000086.1 GCA_010906965.1 Mariniphaga sp.
TGTATACATTTATTTCAATGATTTTGATATAAATATACATTGAAATTAGAAACAAATTAAGGATGCAATATATTAGTTATCAAAAATATGATGTTAATAACTAATATATAATATCATAATTATATGATTTTAATGTAAAAAATCTTTCGACCACCCATGAATACAAATCGAGGGACCCCCACCTGGCGGCAAGGATCATATGTGAGGAAATCAACATTATCGGAACGGGGACAAATAGCATCGTAATGGCAGGAATATATTAAGTGACCGGATAAGTGTCCAAATCAAGGACACTCACCCGGTCTCTGTGAATCTGTTCTTTCGACCTTCAAATGGTCGAAAACCTGTGAAGATGACCAAAATGTTCGAGCATTTATGCGAAATGATTGTGCCGATTACCAAAATGGTCGTGCCGAATGTTAAAATGGTCGTGCATTTATGCGGAATGGTCGTGTCGAATGTTAAAATGGTCGTGCATTTATGCGGAATGGTCGTGCCGAATGTTAAAATGATTGTGCAGATGACCAAAATGGTCGTGACGAAGGTTAAAATGATCGTGCAATTATGCTGAATGACTGTGCCGAATGCGAAAATGGCCTTGATCTTTGCAGAATGGTCGTAATAATGGCTTAAAAAGGGGCGGTTTAAATAGGCTGTCGAATTGTCGAATTGAGCAATTTGCAGTTTGCAGAATTGTCTATCTTTGCAGCATATGAGTATTCAGTTAAAATTTCTGCTTCTTGTTGCCTTTTGTTTTTCATCCGGAATTATCTATTCTCAAAATAGAAGTTCCAGCCCCCGTTCTTCCAGCCAAAATAGTGGGCAGGAAAAATTTGGGCCGGGTAAAAAGAATTCGAAGGAAAAGAAAGACACCGTTGTTTTCAAAATGAAGGTGTATCAATTCGACGACGGATACTCGCGATTGAAAAGTGGCCGGCTTGATACGATTTTTGCTGATTATCAAACCTACAGCCCGGTATTGAAGAAATCGATCACAGCGCAGTCACTCGGGAATCTGGGTGCTTCGGTTCAGAGTAACGATTATTTTCAGCGGTCGTACGATTCAGATGCATTTTTGTTTTCGAAAAATTATAAATACTACGCCAAAGGTCCGGCTGATATTCGGTTTTACAATACAACCAAGCCTTTTACGTTACTCGAATATGGCCAGTGGTTCAGTAATAAACCCAAAGGCGAAACGTGGCTAAATATCCTTCATACGCAGAATATTAATCCGTCATTTAACTGGGGTTTCTCTTACAGTTCCATCACTTCGCAAGGAAAATACCTGAATCAGGAAGCCAAGGACAATAACCTCAGCTTGTTTGCAAGTTATAATATCGAAAGGTATGATTTATGGTTTACAATCGGGAAGAACAAATTCACAAATCAGGAAAATGGTGGACTTGTATTTCCTACCGATATTGAAAATCCGGATCTGAAACCTGAAAATCTTCCTGTATGGTTCGATGGAGTTTCTGCCGAAACCAAGAATTCATTTGGCGTAATTGCTCATCAGTATAAATTTGGAAAGTGGATTAAGCAACAAGATTCAGCTGAGGTATTCCAGAAATTTATTACCCGTTTTGCGTTGATGCATACGCTGGAGTTTTCGGACAATTCGCGCTTTTTTCAAGAGGTTGAACCGAATCCAAGCTTTGAGTTTACCGACGGACGTGGTATGGTTTATTATTATGGGGCTGGTAACATCCCTAATATTAAAGGAACTACCGGAACTGCAAGCCTTCCTTCGACACAGGATAAATCAGGAATAAAGCGGGTTACGAATATGTTCTATCTGAAAGCGGTTGAAGCTACCGACCGGAAATATACTTTTGGAAAGCAGGCTTATATTGGTAATGACCTGATCAATGTTTATTATCCGCGCGAGCAATTGATTTATACACCTGGTCTGATGAGGCCGCCCCTTGGACTTACACAATCGGACAAACTGACGAATACTTTCGTAGGTGGTTCGATCTTCAGAACCGAGGGAAAATTCTGGAACTGGAGTGCAAATGGACGGTATTATATTCAGGGATATCGGTTTGCCGATTTTGATCTTTCGGGTCAAATTGAGAAACCAATCAGAACATCACGTGATACTTCGTTTATTAAGATTAATGCAGGTATGACGAACACAACTCCTGACTATTTTTATACTCAGTTCTATTCTAATCATTATAAATGGACGAATAATTTTAATAAAACCTACGAATTGAAGATTGGCGCCTCCTACGACAATCCTTCGAGGCGGTTTAAAGCCGGCGTTAAATACTCGATTGTTACCAATTATATGTATTGGGACGAAGCATCGCTTCCTGCACAGGCAAGTTCTGAATTTTCGGTGGCTCAGGTGTTTCTTAAAAAGGATTTTAAGCTCGGCGTGTTAAATATTCAGAATTCAGTTTTATATCAGAAATCGACAACCGATAAATATATGCATGTTCCTGATTTTTCGACCCGGAATACTATTTTCCTTCAAGGGGTGTATGCAAAAGTGTTGACGTTTCAGCTTGGGGCAGATTTCCGGTACGATACAGGATACTATGCTGACTATTATAATCCTGCGCTTGGAATGTTCTATGTGCAGCGTACTGAGAAAATCGGAGATTATCCATGGATCGATGCTTTTATTAATCTGAAGATCAAAAGAACCTGCTTCTATGTGAAATATTCAAATATTGGTACGATGATTTCGCGAAGCGGATACTATACAACGCCGGGATATGCAGCCCAGGTTGCTCTGGCACAGTTTGGGCTATCGTGGACATTTTACGATTAGCAGGATTTTAACCGAAACGTTTTTCAAATACTTCATTGAATTCCGAAATAATCATGGCAGTAGCTCCCCAAATAAAGAGCTGATCAATATAAAATCCGGGTACTACAAAAGTGCCGTTAATGGTCGTAACCTCTCTAAGTTGATTGGCTGTGTGATGCACAAATTTTTCGATCGGAACTATAAATATCTCATCAACTTCCCGGCTGTCGATTTTAAATTCAGGTACAATTTCGCTCCAAACAATAAACGGATTGATCGTAAAATTACTAACATTTACGTATAAAGGGGTGAGCGCACCAATGACTTCCAGCTGATTGCGATCGGTTCCTACTTCCTCAAATGATTCACGTAAGGCTGTCTCAATTAAATCTTTATCCAGCAGTTCCTTTCTTCCGCCCGGAAAAGCGATCTGCCCTCCATGATTTCTCATGGATGATGGGCGTCGTATTAAGCAGGTATGAATTTTCGCGTTGAAAGGGAAGAGCAACATGAGTACGCTGCTTTGTATAACATGGTTGTTGTCGGCTGCCGGATACAGTTCACGACCGTGAGGTAACATCAGCCGATGCGCCCTTTCGCCGGGTAGTTCGCGCTTTAGCGTCTCTATTAAGTGCGTTTTCGTATTATTTAATTCAGTGCTTAACACTTAAACAATGGTTAAATATAGATTGTCTTATTTTTCATTCTCGTCATGTCGTGATTTTATATCTCTGACATTCAGTTGCATGTAAGTCTTGCCGCGATATTCGTTTTCAGTAACTGAATAGCAGATATCGAACGGTTCTGATTTTTTTATCATTTCCATATGACCCGATTGCGAAAACGCGATGCCTGAAAATACCGAAGATGAACGGTTCGCTTCCATCAGGTCGAGCTTTAGGTGTTCATTATTCTTCCCGACCAATCGGCTTGATCCGGAATCAAAAACGTTTTCAGTCAGAAAAGTCGGCATCATATTGTGCGGACCATAAGGCTCAAACTGATTGAGTAATCTTAAGAATTTTGGAGAAAGATCAGATAAAGAAATTTTTGCATCAATCTCAATTGTCTGTTTAAGTTGTTCATCCGATATTGAGTTTCTGACAACCTGTTCGAAGCGGCGCGAAAACTCGGCTACATTCTCCAGTTTCATCGATAGACCTGCGGCATACATATGTCCGCCATACGATTCGAGCAGATCGGCACATGCGCCAATGGCTTCATAAAGATCAAATTCACCAACTGACCTTGCCGAACCCGTTGCCAGTCCGTTCGACTCGGTCAAAACTACGGTAGGCCGGTAATAATATTCGGTTAGTCTTGAGGCAACAATGCCTACGACGCCTTTGTGCCAGTCGCGGTTGTAGATTACGGTCGATACCCGTCCTTTGTAGAACTGGCTCTTTTCGATGATTTCCAATGCCTCCTGCGTAATATCGCGATCGAGCGTTTTCCTGATCTCGTTGTACGAATTGATTTCAAGTCCGAGATCATCCAACTCTTTGGCATCCTCTGCCAACAAAATAGCGACCGATTTTTTGCCGTGCTCAATCCTGCCCGAAGCATTTAATCGTGGACCAATCTTGAAAACGATATCGTTGATCTTAATTTCACCGACTAATCCGGCATATTTAATGATTGTTTTGAGTCCGGTTGACGGATTGGAATTCAACTTTTGCAAGCCAAAATAGGCCAACACGCGGTTTTCGCCAATTACCGGAACAATATCCGAAGCAATACTCACCACAACGAGATCAAGCAATTCAAATGCAACTTCTTCAGGAATCCCCTGGTTCATGCAAAAGGCCTGAATCAGCTTGAATCCAACTCCACAACCTGAAAGCTCTTTGAAAGGGTATAGACAATCGGGCTGTTTTGGATCGAGAACGGCTACAGCATCAGGGATGGTTTCGTCGGGATTGTGATGATCGCAGATGATAAAATCGATACCCAATTCTTTGGCATAGGCAATTTTATCGGTTGCTTTAATTCCGCAGTCAAGTACAATCACCAGTGTTATTTTATTTTCAGATGCATAGTCGATACTCAGTCGCGAAATCCCATAGCCTTCCATGTACCGATCGGGGATATAATACTCGATATTTGTAAGTCGGCTTCGAAGAAATGAATACATCAATGCGACAGATGTCGTGCCATCAACATCATAATCGCCATAGATCATTACCTTCTCATCGTTGTCGATTGCTTTTTTTACACGGGCCACCGCTTTGTCCATATCTTTCATCAGGAACGGATCGTGGAGATCGGTGAGCTTAGGCCTGAAGAATGAACGGGCTTCGGAAAAAGTTTTAACCCCCCGCTGAATAAGTAAGTTGGCTATTGCCATATCGACATTTAAAGCTGCTGATAAGTGCTTTAGATCATTAATGTCAGCAGGCTTTTTTATTCTCCACGATTTTTGCATATGAACTTCTTAATTCAGCTTCGGTTCTCAATAATTTCCCCAAATATACTAAAAAGTAAACATTTCCAAAAGGATAACTTTTTGTACCTTTGCCGATATTTTTTGAAAAACAGAAGGTAAATATTAGAAATGAGCAATATCGAATTAAGCGAACAGGAACTGATCCGACGATCTTCGTTGCAAAAACTGCGTGATCTTGGGATCAATCCATATCCGGCTAATGAATTCAAAATCAATGTCACAGCAAAACAGATATTAACTACATTCAACGCTGAGATCCCCAATCTTCAGGAAGTTATTTTTGCAGGAAGACTTATGAGCCAGCGCATTATGGGCAAGGCATCATTCGGTGAATTGCAGGACGAAACCGGAAGAGTCCAGATTTATGTCAATCGTGATGAAGTCTGTCCCGGAGAGGATAAAACCCTTTACAATGAGGTGTTTAAAAAGCTGCTTGATATTGGTGATATTGTTGGTGTAATGGGGTATGTTTTTATTACCCAGATGGGTGAAACAACGATCCATGTGAAAGAGTTTGTTTTGCTTAGCAAATCAATCAGACCATTGCCGGTTGTGAAGGAAAAAGAGGGTAAAACATTTGATGCTTTTACCGATCCCGAACAACGTTATCGCCAACGCTACCTTGACCTGATTGTTAATCCTCATGTAAAAGAGGTATTTCTTAAACGGACAAAGATTATTAACCAGATGCGCGAGATGTTCAACGATCGCGGATACATCGAGGTTGAAACGCCTATCTTACAGCCTATCCCAGGGGGAGCCGCCGCCCGTCCATTCATAACACATCATAACGCACTCAATATGCCACTCTATCTTCGGGTGGCGAATGAATTGTATTTAAAGCGATTAATCGTTGGTGGTTTCGAAGGTGTTTATGAATTTTCAAAGGATTTCCGCAATGAAGGAATGGATCGTACACACAATCCTGAATTCACGGTAATGGAAATCTATGTGGCCTACAAGGACTACAACTGGATGATGGATTTTACGGAAGAGATGATTGAACGTGTAGCCATTGCGCTTCATGGCAAGACTTCCATTCCCGTAGGTGATAAAGAGATTGATTTCAAACGTCCGTATAAACGAATCACCATGTTTGATTCGATCAAAGAATATACAGGATTCGATATTTCGCAGATGGACGAAGGTGCTCTTCGTGATGTTTGCCAAAAGACGGGTGTTGAGTTTGATAATACCATGGGGAAAGGGAAATTGATCGACGAAATATTTGGCGCTAAATGTGAAGGGAATTACATTCAACCCACATTTATTACTGATTATCCAGTCGAAATGTCGCCGCTTTGCAAGAAACACCGCAACAATCCCGAACTTACCGAACGCTTTGAGTTGATGGTGAACGGGAAAGAACTTTGCAATGCTTATTCCGAATTAAACGATCCGATCGACCAGCTCGACCGTTTTCAGGAACAAATGCGCTTGTCGGCTAAAGGCGATAATGAGGCCATGTTTATCGATATGGATTTTGTGCGTGCCCTCGAATACGGGATGCCCCCAACTTCGGGAATGGGAATTGGAATCGACCGACTTACCATGCTGATGACCAATTCTGTATCGATCCAGGACGTGCTTCTGTTTCCTCAGATGAAGCCGGAAAAAAGGGCCGAAGAAGATTCTGCTGATAAATATATCGAGTTAGGTATTCCTGCCGAATGGGTAGAAGTTCTGATGAAAATGGGATATAAAAAAGTATCACAGCTTAAAGAGGTGAAGCCGGGTAAATTATTCAACGATTTATGTGGTTTCAACAAAAAAAATCAGCTTGGGTTAGTAAACCCTGCAGCAAACGATGTTACAAATTGGTTAAATTAATTTGTCAGTAAAATGACCGAAATTAACGAGAAAAGCCGGGTAGCTATTATAGGAAGCGGAAGTTGGGCCACAGCACTTGCCAAAATTCTGATCTATAATCTGCCCGAATTAAATTGGTATATTCGCAAAGAGGAGAATATCGAACTTTTCAAGAAGTTCCGTCATAATCCCAATTACCTGCGATCTGTGGAGTTTGATATGTCGCGGATTAATTTTTATACCGACATTAATAAAGTAGTTGAAGATTCTGATATATTGGTTTTTGTGACACCTTCGGCTTTCCTGAAGGATACATTGAAACACCTTACAGTCGATATTGGCGAACGGTATGTTATTTCTGCGATTAAGGGGATTGTTCCTGATAATAACCTTGTGGTGGGCGAATTCTTCCACGAGTTTTACGACGTTCCGTTCGATCAGTTTGGCGTTATTGCCGGGCCATGTCATGCTGAAGAGGTTGCACGCGATTTGCTGTCGTACCTTACAATTGCAAGCCCGGATGTAAAGCGGGCCAGGCAATTTGCTATGCTGCTTGAAAGTCCTTCCATTCGCACACATATTTCGGATGATATTTGGGGAACTGAATATTCAGCTGTTTTGAAAAATATCATGGCCATTGCTGCCGGAATTTCGCACAGTCTTCGGTATGGCGATAATTTTCAGGCCGTTTTAATGTCGAATGCAATTCAGGAAATTAAACGATTCGTTGATACTGTGCATCCCATCACGCGTGATATCAAATCTTCTGCTTACCTCGGTGACCTTCTGGTTACCGGATATTCGCAGTTTTCGCGTAACCGTGCCTTTGGAACAATGATCGGTAAAGGCTATACTGTCCGATCGGCTATGCTCGAAATGGACATGATCGCCGAAGGTTATTATGCCACGAAATGTATTAAGGAGCTTAATTTACAACATCATATCAATATGCCGATTACTGATTCGGTTTATAATATTATTTACGAAAATATCTCACCAGCTATTGAGATCCGATTATTAACAGAACATTTGCGTTAAATTATATTTTTTCTCTATGACAAATATTTCTTTGCACCTGGAAAAAGTTTACGATTTTGTATCGAATGACGAAATCGTATCTTACAAGAAAACTGCTGAGCAACAAAATGTTGCACTGCGTGAAAAAACCGGAAAAGGGAGCGATTTCTTAGGTTGGATTGATCTTCCCTCTTCTATTTCGGAAGCTACACTTGATGAAGTGGAAAAAGTGGCCTTGAAGCTGCAATCAAAACATCTCGAAGTATTCGTAGTGATTGGGATTGGCGGTTCTTACCTTGGTAGTAAGGCTGTTATTGATGCCTTGTCTGATTCATTTTCACAGATAAAAGGGAGTTTCGAATCACCCATCGTACTTTTTGCCGGACAGAATATCAGTGAGGACTATCTTTTCGAATTGCGTGATTTGCTCGATTCGAAAGAATGGGCTTGTGCTATCATTTCAAAATCAGGTACTACTACTGAACCTGCACTTGCTTTCAGGCTGCTGAAACAGGACCTTGAAGAAAAGTATGGTGTTGAAGAAGCACGTAAAAGGATTATCGCCATCACTGATGCGGAACGCGGTGCGCTTTGTACGCTCGCTAAAGAAGAGGGTTATAAAACATTTGTGATCCCTGACGATATTGGTGGTCGCTATTCTGTACTGACTCCGGTTGGTTTGATTGCCATTGCCATTGCCGGATTCAATGTTCGCGAGCTGGTCAGCGGTGCAAAATCGATGGAAGTAGCCTGCGGAGCAGATGTTCCGTTCGAAGAAAATATAGCTGCTCAATATGCTGCTGCCCGAAATGCACTTTACAAGACGGGAAAGAAAGTTGAGATCATGGTGAACTTCAATCCTAAATTGCACTTTTTTGCCGAATGGTGGAAACAACTTTACGGCGAGAGTGAAGGAAAAGAGTCAAAAGGGATCTTCCCTGCCAGCGTTGACTTTTCGAGCGATTTGCACTCGATGGGTCAATACATTCAGGAAGGAGAACGCATTTTATTCGAAACCGTACTTTCTGTCGAAAATGTTGACAACGAAGTACTTGTTCCTGAAGATAAAGCCGATCTTGATAAACTTAATTTCCTTGCCGGGAAAAGGGTTGATTACATCAATAAAATGGCTGAACTTGGAACTTCGATCGCCCACGTTGACGGAGGCGTTCCTAATATCAGAATAAACATTCCGCAATTGAACGAATTTTATCTTGGACAGTTGATCTATTTCTTCGAAATAGCCTGTGGTATAAGCGGATATATTCTCAATGTCAATCCATTCGATCAACCGGGTGTTGAAGCATACAAAAAGAACATGTTTGCCCTGCTCGAAAAGCCGGGTTTCGAAAAGGAAACTGCAGCAATTAAAGCACGCTTATAATTGCTGATTTCCGATATCTGAATTCATTAAAGAGGCCATTCTGATCAAGATCGGGATGGTCTTTTGTACGTTTTAGCGTCGTCAATAAATAGTTGTTGTTCATCGGTCTTTTCACACGGAAGCAGCAGATGATTCTGTATCTTAGTGACCTCGGAAATCCGAATATTATTTTTAATTCTGGAGTCTGATTGTCAAAATATTCTAATAAAACATTTGTGATGCGTACTATTTTTATCTTGTTGATTAGTATTTTTTTATTTTCCTGTAATTTCAATCAGTCAAAAAGTTCTGACAATGGTTCTTTGGCAAAAGGTGACTCAGTCGTCGATCTGGAGAAGTTGATGCAGATGAAGTTAACCAATGCTGATGATTACCGCAAATTACTTGATAAACTCGATCAGGGTGAACTTTCTTCGTTGGATGCTGCCATCATGCTCTTTAAAAATAGTGTTGCCGACACGATTACACGCGACTCGATGTTTGTTGTTTTCAACGATTTCTACAATAGCGTAGCTGGCAGTTATCTCGAAAATAACGAAGGTGTTAATTCACAACTTGAAAAAGCGCCATCATCTGAGGCTGTAAAACAGTTAAAAGTTTCCCTTGCTTCTTACGGGATTTTCCTTAGTTCGTCGGAGGGTACATTTTATCTGGAGCCTCAAACCGGGTATTTACTGAAGAATTTTGGACCTGTACTATCACCTGCCTACCGCGAATACCTCACAATCGGAAGTAAAGAACAGCAGGCGAGATTTGCGGAGGACGGTACGATCCTTATTTCCTCCGATTCGCTGACTTCACGCATTGTGACGTGGGAAAAATTCATGACAAAATATCCCGATTTTATTTCGATTAAGATGGTACAGGATCAATATTCGCAATATATGGGTGCTTTTTTAGCCGGCATGGACAATTCGAGGGTATTTGATCCCGCAACAAATCGCCTGAATGATAGTTCTAAAGTCGCGTTTGAGTCGTTTATTGTGAAAAATCCGGAAACCAATAGTACCGAAGTTGTGAAAGCTTACCTCGATCTGCTGAAGTCAACCAATTTTAATTACACCGATCGTGTGGATTCATTTCTTCTTGAAAAAGTTTATCATTGAAATATTTAAATTTATTATATTATGGAACAAATACCAACAACTCCCGAAAAACCTGCACCTAAACAGCTACTGTTAGATGTGAAAGAGAATTCGGAATTGCTGAAATTCTTAATTGATCAGCTCAAAGGGAAAAGCAGAACTACTGTTAAAGCGCTATTAGCTCACCGACAGGTATCTGTCGATTATCATACAATTACTCAGTTTGACTATCCTGTTTTGAAAGGGCAGAAAGTGACAATTACAATGGGGAAGATTCCCGAAGAGATCAAGTACAAGGGCTTAAGAATACTTTTTGAAGATCCTTATCTGATTGTTATTGAGAAGGAAGCAGGTATGCTTTCCATTGCCACAGCAAAAGAAAAACTCCTCACAACATACAGTATTCTAAGCGGACATGTGAAGCGTGAGAATCCAAATAGCCGAATTTTTGTCGTTCACCGGCTCGACCGCGACACATCCGGTATTATGATGTTTGCCAAAAGCGAAGAAGTGCAGTCGAAGATGCAACGTGCGTGGCACGATGCCGTGATTGAGCGGACCTACGTGGCAGTTGTGGAAGGTGTTGTTGAGAACGATGAGGGTACGATTCGCTCTTTTCTGAAGGAGAACAAGGCCTTGATCATGTATTCAACAAAAGTTCCGGGTGAAGGCGATGAAGCGATTACACACTACAAAGTTCTCCGACGTGGCGATGCGATTACGCTCGTCGAGGTGAAACTTGAGACAGGTCGCAAAAACCAGATCAGGGTGCATATGAAAGAATTAGGACACCCGGTTGTTGGAGATAAAAAATATGGTGCCAAGACCAATCTTATCGGAAGGACTTGCCTTCATGCAAGGGTTCTTGCGTTTATCCATCCGGTGAATGGCACAGAGGTACGTTATGAAACACCAGTTCCCGGTCGGTTTATGTCGGTTTTTGCACGACACGCGAAGATTGAGAATGAAGAAGACCAAAGATAACGGTGGTTTTATTTTAGATAGAATCTTTACGACTACAGATACGTCATGCGCTTTCTGAAAATATATTTGATTTTTGTAATCTCTTTCTGTTCAATCTGCTGCTTTTCGCAAAGTATAGATTCTGTTTGGGTTGAGAAAAAATCTTCAAATCTGTCGTCGTCGTATATTGGTATCCTGATTTACGCGGGTGCCAGGTTAGGCGTTGAACTCCCGGTGAACACAATTTACATCTCTAAAATACGAAAATCGGGCAGGATCAAGGATTTTGCCAAAGACCGTTTTGTTACAGCAAATTTGAGCTGGTATCATCATCCTGCATTTCATGATAATGTTTATCTTTCAGCCGGCTGGACAATGCGCAGGACAAAATCAAGTGGTTTTTTGACTGAGTTTTCACCTGAGATTGGTTTAAGCACGACTTTCCTAGGTGGCACGACCTATCGTGTTGATAACAATGAAAATGTCTCAATTAAAAAATGTGCAGGTTATTATTACGCTTTAGTTTCCGTTGGTGGCGGAATTGGTTATGATTTTTCAAAAACAAAACGGAAACCGTTTTCGGTTTTTTCCAAATTCAACGTGTTGATGATGTTCCCCTACAACAGCACAATTTATTTGCGACCACTCCTGGAAATCGGTTTAATTTACAAACCAGTCAATTTTCTGTCTTTAAAAGTGAAATCAAAAAGCAGGAAAAAATGAAACATATCATCCCCTTCATTATTTTGTTTTTTGTCCTGACTTCATGTCAAAAGGAAAAGATAACCATCGGAACAAACGTTTCCGAAACGTTTTATCTCGATAATAATGAAGCTTCGATGCGGTTGTTGGTTGAAGGAAATACAGCAAGCAAGACGTTTCTTATTTTTGTTCATGGCGGTCCCGGTTCAAGTTCCTATTTTTACAATACCGATTACATCAGCCAGAATATTGAAAATAAGTATGCAGTCGTTTATTGGGACCAGCGAAATGCTGGTGGTTCACAAGGAAATTCAAATGGGGATCATCTGAATCTGCCGCAAATGACCGAAGACCTTAAAAAGGTAATTCAGCTGATAAAATACAGATACGGTCAGGATTCTGGTATTTTTATTTTGGGACATAGTTTTGGTGGTCTTTTGACGGCTTCGTTTATGACGACAGGTGATAATCAATCGATGGTAAAAGGATGGATTTTTGCGGATGGCAGTCATAACTATCCACTCAATGATACCCTGACAAGAAATATGTTACTGACAGTTGGCCAGCAACAAATTGCATTGAAAAGAAACGTGAATAGTTGGAAAACAATTGTTGACTACTGCAATACGCATACTGGTGATTTTACTTTTGAAGAATCTATACAACTTTATGCCTATGCTACTGATGCGGAAACTTATTTTGAGAAAGTTAAAAACATCGATCTGGTAACGCTAATTGATTACGACCCCGTACAATATGGTTGGCCGGTTACGTCAATTTTATTCAACCTGAGCTATTCATCGAATGCAAGTTTTAACCGGAATTTGGCTATCACAGAGTTTTCATCCAGGCTTGGTATTGTTACAACTCCGACTTTATTGCTTTACGGAAAATATGATTTTATTTGTCCTGGAGGGCTGGAGGAAGATGTATTTAAACGTATTAGTACAACCGATAAAAAAATTTTCGTTTCGCAGGTTAGTGGGCACAATATCATGTTACAGGATGAGTCCTTCTTCTGTAAGGAAGTGAATGCGTTTATTGAAAAGCATAAATAGAATATTGGGAGCTGCAACCGGATTCAAAGCAGTATTTAAAAACATGGTATGAAAACGAATGCTCTAAATGTTTAAATTTTTCGCGCGGAAAATCGTTTACCTCTAAAAAAAACAGGAATATTTATTTAACAACTTTCCAGTTAGTTCTTTGTTCTCGTTGTTAGTTTAATGTAGATAATTTAAAACTTTAGATTATGAAAAAGAACATGGGAACTGTCGATAAGACAATCCGCGTTTTTGCGGCAGCAATCGTAGCATTGCTTTATTTTACCGGCGTTATTAGCGGAACGCTTGCGATTATTTTGATGATTATTGCGCTTGTCTTTATAGCTACAAGCCTTTTCAGTTTCTGTCCGCTTTATCCGCTTTTGGGAATAAATACCCGAAAAAGGGAATAACCCAATCACAAAAGGTTAAAGGGGAAAGTGTAAAGGTTAAAATTCAAATTGCATTGTCTTTCGAGCTTTATCCTTTACCCTTTCAGCTTATACCGTTATATTATAACGATTTTATCTTCAGGCAATCTTTCAAGTAGCACCACATTTTCGACATGGTGGGTATGCGGAAACATATCTACTGGCTGAACTTTCGTTACCTCATAACTATGGCTGAGCAGGCCGATGTCGCGGGCCTGTGTTGCCGGATTACAACTCACATAAACAATCCGTTCGGGAGCTGCAAACAGAATCGCACCGATCACATCATCGTGCATACCGGCGCGTGGCGGATCGGTAATAATCACATCCGGATGGCCATTTTCGGCAATAAAATCCTTTGTGAGAATATCTTTCATATCTCCGGCAAAGAAGCTCGTATTTGCGATACCGTTATTTTCTGCATTAATATTAGCATCTGCAATTGCTTCAGGGACATATTCAATACCAATTACTTTACTTGCGTTTGCTGCAACGAAACAGGCAATCGTACCTGTTCCAGTATATAGGTCGTAAACTACTTCTTTCCCCGTAAGCGAGGCAAAATCACGTGCTACCTTGTATAACTCGTAGGCTTGTGGTGAATTGGTTTGATAAAAAGATTTAGGTCCAATAATGAAATTGAGCCCTTCCATCTCTTCGATAATATGGTCGCGTCCTTTAAAGACATGGATATTCTGATCGGTAATTGTATCGTTTCCCTTTTCGTTGATCACATATTGTAAGGATGTAATCTCCGGAAATTTATTGACAAGAAAATTGAGCAGCGCTTCTCTTTTTTCAACGTCTTCGCTGAAAAAGTTCACAATCACCATCCATTCACCTGTACTTGTCGAGCGTATAATCAGGTTTCGAAGGAAGCCAGTCTTGTTTCGTAAGTCGTAAAATGCAAAATTATTGGCAATCGCATAATCTTTTACTGAATTGCGGATGGCATTCGACGGATCGGGTTGTAACCAACATTTATTGACATTCAGTACTTTGTCGAACATTCCCTGTACATGAAATCCCAATACATTCATATCTTCGAACTGATTTCCTGATCGCACTTCTTCAAGCGTAAGCCAGCGGCGGTTCGAGAAGGTAAACTCCAGTTTATTCCTGTAAAAAGTCGAATTGTCCGATCCTTTAATGGACATGAGTTCCGGCAAGGTTACTTTTCCTATTCTTTTGAGCTGGTCGTAAACCTGTTTTTGTTTGTAAAACAGCTGCTTTTCGTATGGAAGGTATTGCCATTTGCAACCACCGCACACTTCAAAATGTTCGCAGAATGCGGGAATGCGGTCGGGCGAGTCAGTCTTGATTTTCACCACCTTTGCTTCCTGGTACTTCTCTCTCTTTTTTATCACCTGAAGATCAACAATGTCGCCTGGAATAACATGTGTGGTAAACACCACAATTCCGTCAACTTTGGCGATTGCCTTTCCTTCAGATCCGATATCGATGATCTCTACATTTTCGTAAAACGGTAGTGGTTTATTTCCTCTGCTCAAAACGTTATATTCTAAATTTCTGCAAAGATAGAAATTGATTCCTCATGCGAATGGTCTGCCAGGAAATTAGATTTGTGCTTTAAGAAATGACATTCGAACATCAGAAAATGGATGTATGTAATTTATCCTTGCATGCTTCAACGTGTAAATTGAATAACAACAATAGGGCATCTGTCACTCCATTTGCACCATTCATGTTCGAAGCCCTGCAAATTTTGGTATCTTTGCCGCAATATTTCAGGCGATTTGGGAATCGGCGTAGTGAATTGAATTAATGTCCGATCGGTCGCACGGAACGTGTATTTATTTTAGTATTTGAGTAAGAATCATGAGTGTTTCTGTTGAAGAATTGTACGTCGAATTTGGCGGTTTTGAGCTTTTTAAGCATGTGAATTTTATAGTGAATCCCCGCGACCGTATCGGTTTAGCGGGAAGAAACGGTGCCGGTAAATCTACTTTACTGAAAATATTTGCCGGTATACAGACACCGACTTCAGGGCGTGTGGTTATTCCGCGCGATATCACGATCGGATACCTTCCGCAGCAAATGGAGCTTGCCGATTCGAGAACGCTCATGGATGAAGCAATAACAGCTTTTGCCGAAATACAGGAACTTGAAAAACATATTGAATTTCTGAATACCGAGCTTTCTGATCGCGAGGATTACGAATCGGTGGAATACCATCGGATCATTGATGATATGCACGAGTCGAATGAACGCTTTCATATGATGGGTGGCAACAATTTTAAGGTTGATATTGAGCAGACGCTGATTGGTCTGGGTTTCGAAAGGACAGATTTTGACCGGCTAACCTCGGAGTTTTCGGGTGGATGGCGGATGAGAGTTGAACTTGCAAAGATACTGTTGAAGAAACCTAGTGTTTTTCTTCTTGATGAGCCAACAAATCACCTTGATATTGAGTCCATTGAATGGCTTGAGAGTTTTTTAAAGGATTATCAGGGTGCGGTAGTCCTCGTTTCGCACGACCGGGCTTTCTTGGATAATGTTACGAACCGTACTGTTGAAATCAGTCTTGGGAAGATTTACGATTACAAGGTGAATTACAGTAAATATCTGGTACTTCGTAAAGAACGACGCGAACAGCAAATGGCCGCCTTTGTGAATCAGCAAAAGATGATACAAGGAACGGAGGATTTTATCGCTAGGTTCCGGTACAAGGCAACCAAATCGGTGCAGGTACAGTCGCGTATCAAACAACTGGATAAAGTTGATCGTATTGAAATTGACGAAGAGGATAACCGGTCTTTAAACATTAAGTTTCCGCCATCACCGCGTTCAGGAAATATTGTATTTGAAGGAATTGGTGTGTGCAAAAGTTATGGCGATAAACTGGTACTGAATGATGTTGATCTTACACTCGAACGGGGAGACCGCATTGCTTTCGTGGGCAAAAACGGTGAAGGCAAGAGTACGATGGCCCGGATTATTATGCAGGACCTTGATTGTACGGGGGAACAAAAGTTAGGTTGTAATGTTAAAATAGGATATTTCGCACAGAATCAGGCGGCAGCCTTAAATGAAGAACTTACTGCCTTTGAGACGATTGACGAGATGGCTGTAGGTGATATCAGGACGAGAATCAGAGATATTCTCGGTGCATTTATGTTTTCGGGACAGGATGCCGACAAAAAGGTAAAAGTTCTTTCAGGTGGTGAACGCTCGCGTCTGGCCATGATCAGATTGTTGCTTGAACCGGTTAATTTTTTAGTTCTGGATGAACCGACCAATCACCTGGATATTCATTCCAAAGGTTTATTGAAACAGGCTCTTCTCGATTTTGATGGTACATTGCTGGTTGTTTCGCATGATCGCGAGTTTCTGGATGGTTTGGTTGATACTGTGTATGAATTCAGACATCATAAAACCCGTCAGCATCTGGGAGGTGTTTACGAATTCCTTCGGAAGCGGAAACTGGAGTCACTGCGCGAATTGGAAACCTCTTCGCCTCAGAAAAAGGAAAAGAAAGAGGTAGTAAAGGAAGTTATAGCGGTGAGCTTTGAAGAACGCAAGGAGATCAATAAGATGATTAGCCGCGTTGAGAAGCAAATCAGCGAATCGGAATACCAGATTTCAAAACTCGAAGAAGAAATTGCATTGATGGATAAAAAGCTGGCTGACCCGTCGACGATTGACAATGGTTCACTTTTCAATACTTATGGCGCAAGCAAAAAGCAGGTAGAGAAAGAGATGAAAAATTGGGAAGACCTTAATGACGAATTGAAGGAGTGGGAGAAAAGGCGAACCTGGTAGGTATGAGAGGGAGAGAAGATGAACGGGAGAGAAGAATGCAATGTATTTCAATCTTATTTCTAACTATTTCCCTTATGCTGAATGAGAGATTTGAAGAAGAATGAAATAGTGCGGATTATTGAATTACAATAGAAAAATCAACATGGAAAAGACAGATTACATTTTCGGAATGCGGACCATTATCGAAGCAATCAACTCAGGTAAGGAGATTGAAAAGATATTGATAAAAAAAGGGTTGCAGGGTGAGCTTTACCACGAACTGATGGATCTTGTTCACCAGATGCAAATTCCCATTCAATTGGTTCCTATTGAGAAAATTGACCGGGTTTCACGTAAAAATCACCAGGGAATCCTGGCGTTTATCTCTCCAATCGTTTACCAAAACATCGAAGAGATCATCCCCCGTTTATACGAAGAGGGAAAAACTGCTTTGATCCTGATTCTTGATGAGCTGACAGATGTGCGCAATTTTGGCGCTATTGCGAGATCTGCAGAGGTGGCAGGTGTTCATGCCATTGTTATCCCCGAAAAGGGTTCTGCACAGATCAATGCCGATGCCATCAAAACCTCGGCCGGAGCTTTGCATCTGATTCCCGTTTGTCGTACGAAAAGTCTTTCCGGAGTTGTGAAGTATTTAAAGAATAGTGGATTGAAAATTATTTCTGCAACTGACAAAGGGGAGAAGTTCTATTACGATGTCGATATGAAGGATCCCCTTGCAATTATTCTCGGCTCCGAGGATTTGGGCATCGAAGCCGGGTTGCTGAAGGTTTCGGACGAATGGGCCAAGATTCCTCAAATTGGTCAGATTCAGTCGTTGAATGTTTCGGTTGCAGCCGGAATCATCATTTTCGAAGCCATTCGACAACGGGCTCATTAAAGCGGTTATGAAAAAATAGGCACTTCACGATTAAATGTCTCTTCCAACGAGATAAATGTTTCTGTACTTGATATCCCCGGAATCTTTTGGATCTTTTCGCTTAGAATCTCTTTCAGATGTTCGTTGTCGCGCGCATACACTTTAATAAAAATAGCATACTGACCTGTCGTATAATGACACTCAACGACTTCGTTGATCGCTTGAAGTAGCTCGGCAACCTCGTGAAACAAACTTCCTTTTTCGAGGAATATTCCAACATAGGTACATGTGCGGTAATCGATTTTTTTTGGATCGATGTAATATCCCGAACCCGTAATTACGCCCATCTCAACCATCCGGTTGACACGTTGGTGGACAGCTGCACGTGAAATTCCACAATCGGTGGCTACATCTTTGAAAGGTATCCGGGCGTTTTTTGTAATAATGTCCAGAATATGAAGATCTGTGTCATCAAGTTGATTTCGAAGTGTCATTTAATTTTCATTTTACTTTATTCAAATATAAGCTTCTTTCGCATTCTTTTATCTGTATTTTGACAAATAATTCAAAAACGGAGACTTATCTCTGATTTATATAGGTTTTTTAACTAAAAAACTTGCAGAATGATTATTTGTTCAGGCTGATTAGATACAGGTCTACCAAATATCAAAAACGTATATCCATTAAATAGTCGTACCATTATACAGGATATATCTTAGGTCTAAATATCTTAGAATAAAGTATTAAATACTTACAAATAGAAGGAGGAATCATATGTGTTTTTCAGCCGAAGCTAGTTTTGCAGGAAGTGTTATCATCTCAGCCATTGGTATTGCGACAATTAGAAAAGTGCATAACCCTTCTCAGATTATATTTGCCAGTATTCCCTTATTTTTTGGTGTTCAGCAATTTGCTGAAGGTCTTGTATGGATGTCACTGCCAAATCCGGACGCAGTAGTCATTCAGAAATTTGCGACATATCTGTTTTTAATAATGGCTGATTTCCTTTGGCCAATGATGATCCCACTTGCCGTTTTATTTATGGAAAAGAATCAGAAAAAGAGAAGAATTCTCCAGGGATTTGCCGTTGCAGGTATTTTACTGTCACTTTATTACGCTTTTTGTTTGCTCACTTATAATATCTATCCCCAAATCAGTGGTTATCATATCCAATATAAGACTGACTTCCCTAAGACTTTGGGTTTGATCGCATTTGCAATCTACTTAATTGTCACAATTACACCACTTTTTGTTTCGAGTATCCAAAGGACTCACCTGTTAGGGGCACTGATGTTTCTATCCTGTCTGGTAACCGCCATATTTTTCAGACAATACCTCACTTCAGTCTGGTGCTTTTTTGCTGCTATCATCAGTGGCGTGATCTTCTGGATCCTTAGCGATTCAAAAAAGAAATTCGCTTTTGACAAACTGAATTTATTGAAAGCGGTACCAATTTAATTGCCATAAAATCCATTTTAATTTTAGAGTTTGCAAATTATGCACGGTCAGATGTAAAAGAATGGTTAAATATTCCGGGTTTCGCCGCTTTTATATCCTTAAT
>JAAFHB010000087.1 GCA_010906965.1 Mariniphaga sp.
GATGTTGGTGAAATCCACCAACCGGATTTGTATTGCCCTACTCGAAAGAATAACTTTATCTTAGCAACAAAATTCTTTAAGCCGAATCGCTGTAAAATAATAGATACATTGCTTATTTGATTCATTTTGTAAGCTTTTAAATAATTAATACTGATGGTTAAGGCAAAAATACAATAACAGTAATATTAGTCCTGGCTCCTTTAACTTAAAACAAGCATCAACCAAGGGGCAACCCCTTTGCTATGGATTTTTGTTGTGTTGGATTTCTGTTGAGAGTATTGGCATTGCTTTTTTTCATAAGGTTTTAACACTCCAAAGTTAATTACATAAATTTAGTATGTGCCAGTTGCGCAATCTTTTTTTTGATCAAATATTTTATCTGATTGGAAACCGAAGCTGTTGCAGAATTATTGATTTACAATTCATAAGTGTGCGGTTAAAATGTTGAGATTCATTGCTGCATTACAAACGACAGATTGTTATCCTAATAAAATCAGCACCGGAAATCATTCTTTAGTACATCAAACAGGATTGGAACGAAATCCCCCTTTGGTGAAATATCCATGATTCAATAATCCATCTTTGAAACAGAAACTATTTATCATGGATATTCAATGAGGCAATTAAAGAATAAATTATTCTCCTCATTAAAGGGGGGCAGGGGGGATTTGCCTAAGGAATATCGATTGGAATAAGAGAGTTCTTCACAATCTGTAATCCCCCTTGTATTCCCCCTTTTATACAAGGGGGAGTTCTTTCAAATCAGATTGTTATCCTAATAAAATCGGCACCGGAAATCAATCTTTAATACATCATATAGGATTGGAACGATCCCCCTTTCCCGAAAGGGGGGCAGGGGGGATTTGTATATTTCATAAATATTTTTGTATCTTTATTCGCACCTTTTATTAATGCAATAATCTGTGAAACATCCACTCCTGTATAATAGAAACCTGAAACCTCTTGCTCGCAAATTACGCAATGAGGGCACAAAAGGTGAAGCCTTGTTATGGTTTTATGCATTAAAAGCAAAAAAAATGTACGGATATCAGTTTAACCGGCAATATCAAATTGGCAACTATATTGTTGATTTGATTTGCAGAAAGTTAAATCTGATTATTGAGATAGATGGCAGTTCTCACATTTCAAAATCGAATTCAGATCGGGCAAGACAAGATTTTCTGGAGGCTATGGGTTATACAATTGTGAGATTTTCTGAAGTCGAAGTGGTTCATCGACTTGATGACGTTGTTGAAAAGTTAAGTTATGCAGTAGAATCTCTTGAAAATGACCACAAATGAATATTGTGCTTCACAATTAGTAATCCCCCTTGTATTCCCCCTTTTTACAAGGGGGAGTTATTTCAAATCAGATTGCTATCATAATAAAATCAGCACCTAAAATTATTCTTTAGTAAATCAAACAGCATTGGAACGAAATCCCCCTTTGGTGAAATATCCATGATTCAATAATCCATCTTTGAAACAGAAACTATTTATCATGGATATTAGCTTCGCTGATCTTCGATTCAATGAGGCAATTAAAGAATAAATTATTCTCCTCATTAAAGGGGGCAGGGGGGATTTGCATATAAGGAATATCGATTGTAATAAGAGAGTGCTTCATAATCTGTAATCCGATCATTTGATTAGAGTTGTCAAATTGTTAGTTGAAGTACAAGATTTTAAGGCAGCGGTAAAATTGAAGTCATGATTAATCGGTGAAATAGAAACTTCTTTTTAAGATTCTGATAGCTCATAAAGATGAGCAATGTATGGCTGAGATTATTTCCAGTCATACAATGTCGTTTTATGGAGCAGAAATATTACTTTTGTCGCTCATTAATCCGGAGGGACCTTGTCATTAAATGAAAACCCTTGCATTTGATTTTATAGTAGTTGGAAGCGGACTGGCTGGTTTGCTTGCTGCTTTTCATGCCGCCGATTATGGCACTGTTGCGCTCATTTCCAAATCGGAACTGGATATTAGTAACTCATACCATGCTCAGGGTGGGATTGCGGCCGCAATCGGAAAAGACGATGATCCGCGCTTCCATTTTGAAGATACGCTGATAGCAGGACGCAATTTATGCGACCGCGATGCAGTCTCTCTCCTTGTCAACGAAGGTCTCGAAAGAGTGAACGAACTCATTGGAAGAGGAATGGAGTTCGATAAGGATGAGGAAGGAAATCTTAAACTTGGTCTTGAAGGAGGTCATTCCCGACGCAGAATTCTTCATGCCGATGGTGACGCAACCGGTAAGATGATGACAAGTTTCATGCTTAAAAAAGTACTGGCCAAACCGGGGATAACAACTTTTGAATATTGCGCTGCACTGAAAATCATCGTGGAAGAAAACGTTTGTAAAGGAATACAAACGCTTCGATACACCGATGGTGAAAATATTATTTTTCTTGGCAAAGCCACAATTTTGGCGACTGGTGGACTTTCGCGTCTTTATTCGCGTTCAACAAATCCTTATACAGCCACCGGCGACGGGATTGCCCTTGCCTGGCAGGCTGGCGCTCGCCTGGCAGATATGGAATTTATTCAGTTTCATCCTACTGCACTTTCGCTTCCCGGAGAAGAAGCTTACCTGATCAGTGAAGCGGTAAGAGGTGAGGGGGCTCATTTACTTGATGTGAACGGTGTTCGTTTTATGCCAGGTATTCATCCATTGGCTGAACTTGCCCCACGTGATGTTGTTTCCTCAGCCATTTTTAAAAGAATGCAGGAGACAGGTTCGAACGTCTTTCTTAGCCTGAGGCATCTCCACAACGATCATCTGATCGAACGATTTCACTCGATCGATGCGCACCTTCGGCCATTGGGAATAAATTTATTAACCGATTTAGTTCCAATAGCTCCTGCCGCACATTACATGGTTGGTGGTGTCAGAACAGATATCTGGGGCCAGACCAATATCGCCGGCCTTTTTGCATGTGGAGAAGTGGCAGCAACAGGAGTTATGGGTGCAAACAGACTTGCAAGCAACTCTCTGCTCGAATGTCTCGTCTATGGTAAAAGAGTGATTGAAAAAGCAGGACAATTAAATACCATTATGCCATTGACTTTTAAACAAGAATCAATTTTGCTTTGCCCTGAAACAGATAATGAGTTTCTAAAAGTGAAAAATGAACTGGCCATTGTAATGAGCGACCAGGTTGGGATTGTTCGCGATGCAGCAGGTTTGGAGTCGGCTCTTGCACGAATTGAATCGATTGCAGAACATTTCAAGAATTCGGGAACCGATTATAATTACCATAAAATAATCAACCTCACCGATATTTGCCGTTTAATTACACTCTCGGCGATCGAACGGAAAGAGAGCCGCGGCGGACATGTCCGCATCGATTTTCCTTTCGAAATAGATGAAGAGTTGCACCATATTATTCAGAAAAAAGATAACGAAATTCAATACGAAGCAGTCAGAATATCATGAACAAAAGCGGATTAAAAATTGAGACCATAAAGTCTGTCATCGAATATGCATTAAACGAAGATGTCGGGAGCGGTGATATCACGACCAATTCTTTGATCCCGATCGATTTGCAGACAAAGGCGACTATGGTGGCCAAGTCAACAGGTGTAATTGCCGGACTTGCTGTAGCTGAATATGTTTTTCGGACTCTTGGTTCAGATATAACATGGAAAACTTTTGTAAACGATGGTGATAAGGTATCGAAAGGCGATCTTATTGTTGAAATATCGGGTTCGTACCGGGCCTTATTAACCGGAGAGCGGGTAGCTTTGAATTTTTTGCAACGGATGAGCGGTATTGCTACCATGACTGCAAATTACGTAGATACATTAAAGGAATACAAAACTCAGATTCTCGACACCCGAAAAACAGTTCCCGGTTTACGCCTTTTGGATAAATATGCAGTCAAGATGGGTGGAGGAACAAACCATCGGATCGGACTTTACGATATGGTACTCATCAAAGACAATCACATTAAAATTGCCGGAGGAATTACCAACGCCGTTGCACAAATTAAAAAGAATTTGCCCGATGGAATTAAGGTGGAAGTAGAGACAACCACCATAAAAGAGGTGCAGGAAGCATTGGCTGCAGGCGTTGATATCATCATGCTCGACAACATGTCAAACAGCACAATGGCCGAAAGCGTGAAATTAATTGGTGGCCAGGCGAAGGTTGAAGCATCAGGAAATATGACGATGGAACGATTGAAGGAAGTGGCCGCTACAGGAGTTGACTTTATTTCGATTGGAGCGCTCACGCATTCGGTTGCGGCATTTGATATTAGTATGAATATTGAATCCTGAAAAATTGAACTTAGTCATCGACATAGGAAATAGTCTGACCAAGGTGGCATTATTTGATGCGGGGAAGATCGTGGAAATTATTTCCATGGAATCGCTTAGCATTGACCGATTGGGTGATTTAAAGCACAACTATCCCGCATTGAATCAAGCAATCCTTTCGTCGGTCGCCGAAGTTGATGCAGAATTGTTAAAAGTACTTAAAAAAGATTTCGATTATTTCATTGAATTCGATCATCAGACAGCCGTTCCAATCGGGAACCTTTATGAATCGAAAGAAACTTTAGGGCTCGACAGATTAGCAGCAGCAGTGGGAGGCATCGTGTTATTCCCTAATAAAGAGCTCTTAGTGATCGATGCCGGTACTGCTATCACATTTGATCTGGTTGATAAAAACCACCATTTTTTAGGAGGGAATATCTCTCCGGGATTAAAAATGAGGTTCAGGGCGCTTCACGAATTCACAAAGAAACTTCCTGAAATTGAGTGCGCTGACCCTTGGTCGATGATCGGAAAGACAACAGAAGAGGCGATAAGGGCCGGAGTTCAAAACGGGATGATCTTCGAAATTGACGGAATGATCGACCATGTACGAAAAGACTGGCCACAGTGTCAGGTTATCTTAACAGGAGGTGATTTATTCTTTTTTGATAAAAAGTTAAAAAACACCATCTTTGTAAAATATGAAATTACCCTCATTGGGTTAAACAGAATTCTTGAATATAATGCTGAAAAAAATTAGTGTAACATTCGCAATTGCGACAGCTTTTTTACTGCTGCCTTCTGTTTTGAAAGCTCAGAATAAAAACAGCGCGAGTACCAGCTCTCCGTATTCCCGTTATGGGATTGGAACGCTAAATGGAAACACGCTGGGTCGTAGCGAATCAATGGGAGGAACCGGGATTGGAACCCGCTATGGGTTTCAGATTAACACTGGCAATCCTGCATCGTATACTGCGATTGATACCATGACCTTTCTGATGGAATTTGGGGTCAGTTCCAAACATACTAATTACGAGTCGGCGGGTAAGAAAAATGGAGGTAATGATGTGAATTTTAATTACCTTGCCTTTTCATTCCCGATCAAAAAATGGTGGGCAACTGCATTTGGACTCATGCCATTATCCGAAAAAGGTTATAATATTATGGCTACCGAAGAAACAACAAACGGATTCTCCTCTACCTCTATCACGGGTACAGGTACGCTATCGAAAGCCTTTTTAGGAAACGCTTTTAAAATCGGAAAGAATTTATCGGTGGGGGTTAATGCATGGTATTTATTTGGCACATTGTCCGATAGCTACTTTTTAAATTTCCCTTACGATGCTGCTACCTACGACTACCTAATGGAAAACAAATTGACGGTACACAATTTTGGTTTTACCGCAGGATTACAATATGCCTGGAAAACTAAAAATAAAAATGAATGGACTTTTGGTGCAGTTTTCGAACCAAAACAAAACATGTCATCTAAATACGTTATACACGAAGAGCGGGCTCTTTTCAGAGGTTCAACAACCAACACCCCAATCATTGATACACTTTCGCACAGTGAAGGCGACAAAGGGCTTACGCTTCCACTAACTTTTGGGGCAGGCTTCTCCTATACCTACAAAAATAAAATTGTTTTTGGAGCAGATGTCTATCATCAAAAATGGAGTGAGGTAACCTTTTTAGGAAAACCCTCACAAGACTTAAATATGACCAATAGTACCCGTTACTCTTCTGGATTCGAGATCACTCCCGATGCTTATTCAATCAGAAGCTACATGGACAGAATACAATACAGGGCAGGCGTCTTCTACGAAAAATCGTATTTAACCATTAACGGACAACAGATTAATGGATATGGAGTCACATTTGGCTTAGGATTACCTTTTAGCCGTGCGCTTTCGTCGCTGAATTTATCCGCAGAACTCGGACGCTTAGGTACAACGGATAATAATCTGATAAAAGAGTCGTATGCTAAATTTACACTTCACCTGCTTTTACATGACAGGTGGTTTATTAAAAGAAAATTTGATTGAAATTTAAATAAAAATTGTAATGAAAAGTAAGTACAAATTGTTTCTGGTAGTAATACTGATATTTATTATCGGAGTTGCTGGAGTCATGGCTCAGCCAAGAATTATTAAAGGCACCGTATACAATGTAGACGGGAAACCTGCTTCTGGTGTAAATGTTTCAGCTCATCGGATGAAAGGAGACCCATATTTCACAAGCTTTGATGGAAAATATGAGCTAAAAATAGACGCAAAATCCAAGTATATTAAATTCGTTTTTCCGGATCGAGAAGAAAAAGTTGACATTGCAGGAAATACCAGCGATGTGATCGATTTTGGAAAGAAAGCCTCCGAAGTTGGTACTGCAGTTGTTGCTGTAACAGCTCCTTCTGGTAATGTTGATCTTCGCACAAGGGCGCAATTAGTGCAGGCAGGGGTAAAAGAGTACATCGAAGCAGCCTCAATCTTTGATCAGTTTTATAAACAAGACGATTACAAATCGGCTTTAGCACCTTGGACCATTGAATACACTAAATTTCCAAAGTCTTCTGAAAACGTTTATATTCAAGGGATTAAAATTCATGAAGATTTGCTCGCCAAAGCTCCGGAAGCTGAAAAAGAAGCTTTGTTGACTAAGATTATGGAGATTTACGATAAACGAATTGAGCATTTCGGAAACGAAGGATACAATCTTGGCCGTAAAGCTACCATCTACTTGAAATATAAGTTGGCAAACGCAGAGCAGATGACTGATGATCAGAAAAAGGTGATCTACAATAACGGCTTTAAATGGCTCGAAACCTCAGTAGAAAAACAAGGTAAGGAATCGGAAGCTGCTGTTCTTCTTCTATTGAACCGCGCCACAGCCTTGTTATTCAAAACAGGCGATTTTAAAGCTGACAAAGTAATGGCAGTTTATGACAAAACCATCGCTATTGTAGAAGAGAATCTGGCAGCAAAACCAGATGATGATAACTACCAGAAAGCAAAAGCAGGAATCAACAGGGCATTTGTTGAATCAGGAGCTGTTACTTGCGAAATCCTTATACCACTTTATCAGGCAGAGTTTGAAAAGAAACCGGATGATCTTGCTACTCTAAAGAAAATCAACTATATGTTGAATCGTGAAGATTGCTCTGACAATAAACTATATGCAGATGTGGCCGAAAAGCTTTACAAGATGGAGCCTACCTCACAATCGGCATTTTCAATGGCACGTCTTTTTCTGAAAAGAAGTAATACTGCTAAAGCTATTGAATACTACGAAGAAGCAATTAATTCGGAGAAAGATAAATACGAAAAGGCAAACTATTGCTACGAATTAGCGCTGGTTATTTATACGCAAAAAGATTATCCCAGGGTACGAAACTATGCACGTCAGGCAATTAGTTTAAATCCTGAATGGGGCAAACCGTACATCCTGATCGGAAAGGTTTATGCTGCATCCTCTAAATCGATCGGAGAATCTGATATCCAGCAACGGCTTGTATTTTGTTTAGCGGTCGATCAGTTCCTCAAGGCAAAAGCAGTTGATCCTGATGTTGCAGCTGAAGCGAACAAGGAAATTGCAACTTACTCACAGTATTTTCCAAATAAGGAAGATGCATTTTTTGAAAATCTGAAAGCCGGTAGCACTTTTAAAGTAGGAGGTTGGATTAATGAAACTACAACAGTACGTCTTCGATAGGTTAGTTGGAAAAATACAGTGTTGCAAAAATTTAAACATTGTCGTCCTCTCGTTGGGGGCGACAATGCTCATTTTATCATGTAGCACTAAAGTTGCATCTGATCTGCCGACCGATCTGATCAGCGTTAAGAAACCACCATCGGTTGAAGCAACTGATTTTCAGACATTCTTAACAGACTCAGGGGTTGTCAGGTATTTTCTGAAGACGCCTAAATTGCTGATCTATGATCAGGAAAAAGAGCCTTACAAAGAGTTTCCAGAGGGTTTCCATCTTCAACAATTTGATGGAAACAAAAAAATTATTTCGGAATTATCGGCCAACTACGGTAAAAACTTCGAAATTGAAGATAAATGGCTTGCCACCGGAAACGTCGTGTTGGTGAACAACAAAGGTGATACACTGCGTTCTGAAGAGTTAATCTATCTTATTAAAGAAGAGAAGATTTATACGGACAAATTCGTCAGCATCAAAAAAGGCAATGACGTAATTGACGGCTCAGGAGGATTTGAGTCGGATACTCAAATGACGAGGTGGACGTTTAAAAAAACCAGGGGACAAATTTATGTCGAGGATAAATAAGGTCGGATAAAAACCAATGAACGAACTGATAATCATAACGATTACATTAATAGCTTCTGCCTTCTTTTCGGGCATGGAGATCGCGTTTATTTCGTCGGATAAACTTAGGTTAGAGCTTGATAAAAGTAAAAATCTTATCAACGCTCAAATAATTACGAAGTTTCTTCAAAGACCCGGACAATTTATCGCAACCATGTTGGTGGGCAATAACATCGCCCTCGTGGTTTATAGTTTGTCATTTGCAAGTTTGCTCGACAAACTAATGGCTGACTATGCAATAAGCGAAACGTTGCGGCTTTTTTTACAAACAATTGTTTCAACACTGATTATTCTTTTCGTAGCTGAATTTTTGCCTAAAACTATATTTAAATTTAAAAATAATCAGGCACTCAACTTGTTATCTATTCCGGCAGCGTTTTTCTATTTCTTGTTCTACCCCATCACTCGTTTTTCGCTCCGCATTTCCAAATTTCTGCTTAAACATTTGTTACATGCCGAAATTGGTCCGAAACAGGAACAACGTGTATTTGGCAAGACCGATTTAGATCATTTCCTGGGTGAAATGGAAGATTTTCAGGGAACAAGTCAGCACGATTTTGACAACGAAATTAAACTCTTCAGAAATGCACTTGATTTCTCAAAAATTAAAATCCGCGACTGCATGGTGCCGCGACCAGAGATTGAACTAATTGAAATAAACGCCGGAATCGAGCCTTTGAAGCAAAAATTTATCGATACCGGTTATTCAAAGATTTTAGTTTTTAAAGAGAAAAGCGATAACATCGTTGGGTATGCTCATTCATCTGATCTCTTCAATAATCCTCAAAATATCGAGGCCTGCCTCCGGAAAGTTTCATTTGTTCCGGATACCATGGAAGCCAACAAACTGCTCGCTAAACTCCTTCGGGAGCATAAAAGTACGGCCCTTGTCGTAGATGAATTTGGAGGAATTGCTGGTATGGTCACTACTGAAGACATTCTGGAAGAAATATTCGGGGAAATTGAAGATGAACATGATACTCCTAATATTATTTCAAAAAAGGTAAAAGAGAATCACTTTATCCTTTCAGGACGACTTGGATTAGACGAGATTAATGATGCTTATAACACTAATCTTAAGGAAGATAACAGTTATGAAACACTGGCAGGATACCTACTTTATCATCACCCCAGCTTTCCAAAAGTTAATGCTATATTGTTAATTGGAAAATATGAATTTAAAATATTGCGCTGTTCAAAAACAAGAATTGAGCTCGTAGAGATGAAAATAGCAGGTAGTATTTAATATTCATCAATCCGCCGTAATTCAAAGTTGAATTTTACTATATTCGTACCCTCATAAACTAAAAGTAAAAGTAATTTTTAAGTAACCAAATATCGATGGCAACATTACAGAAAATCAGGAACCGAGCAGGAATTGCAATTGCAATATTTATTGGAGTGGCGCTCGCAGCATTTATTCTCGGTGACTTGTTTAAGTCAACAAGTTCACTCACGCGTGGAAAAGCAATGGAATTGGCAGAAGTTGACGGGAAAGTGATCACGTACCCCGAATTTCAGTCCAAAGTGAGTGAGTTGGAAGAAATTTACAAAATGAATTCAGGCAAAACGTCGCTTGACGCGCAGACTTCTGAGCAGATCAAGGAACAGACCTGGCAGAACATGGTGAGAAACCTCACGATGAAAGATATCTACGAAGAATTGGGAATCGGTGTCTCTTCGTCCGAACTGTTTGACATGGTTCAGGGTAAGAATCCTCATGCCATTATTCAAAGTATTTTCCGCGACCCGAATACAGGAACCTTAAACCGTGGCGCGCTGATTCAGTTTTTAAAATACCAGCAGTCAAACAGCACAGGCAAGGAGCGCAGCTATTGGTTGTTCATTGAAAACCAAATTATTGAAGAACGTTCCTTTGCAAAATATAACAATCTTCTGGCGAAAGGAATTTATGTAACAAGCGAAGAAGTCAAAAGCGACCTTAAGGGCCGTAATCATCAGGCGAACATTCAGTTTGTTGCAAAACCATTTTCTTCTGTCCCTGACACTGATGTAAAGGCAACTGACGAAGAACTTAAAGCCTATTACGAAAAGAACAAGGAAAACTACAAACAGGAAAACAACCGTAACATTGAGTACGTTTCGTTTCCCGTTGAAGCATCCAAAGCTGATGAAGATAAGCTGATTAAATGGTCAAACGATATCAAATCAGAATTTTCAACAGTTGAAGATCCTGCCGCATTTGTAAATATCAATTCCGATGTTCCTTTTGATGCTTCTTTCTTCAAACAAGGTGAACTTTCTCCTGAACTTGGAGCATTTGCCTTTGCTGGCAAAATTGGAGACATTTACGGACCTTATAAGGATGGTAAAAGCTGGAAATTGGCAAAAATTCAAAAATTTGAAGAACTTCCCGATTCTGTTGAAGCCCGTCATATTTTGATCCGCGTAAATTCACAGGAAGAATTGGCCAAAGCTACTGCCACTATCGACAGTATTAAAAACCTGATTGTAGTAAAAGGTCAGAAATTTGAGGATGTTGCCCGTGCAACATCGGATGATACCGGATCGGCCAATAACGGTGGAAGCCTTGGATGGATGCGTCGCGGAATGATGGTGAAACCATTCGAAGATGCTGCATTCTTAGGAAAAGTAAACGATCTTCAGGTTGTTAAAACACAATTTGGACTTCATCTGCTTCAGGTAATCAACCGCGGCAAGACGGCTCCCAATGTTCAGTTGGCAGTTATTAATCGCGTGATTGAACCAAGTAGCCAAACATACCAGGCAACTTATACTACCGCTTCGAAGTTTGCAAGCGAAAATCAGGATGCAAAAAAATTCAACGCTGCTATTGTTGCACAAGGATTAAATAAACGGATTGCAAATGTTCGCGAGAACGATAAAGATATTGCAGGATTAGAAAATTCACGCACATTGATTCGCGCCGCCTACAAAGCAAAAACTGGTTCCCTTATATTAAGCACTGAAGGAACCCCGATATTCGAACTTGGCGATCAGTTTGTAGTTGCTACAATGACTGGTGAACAAGTAAAAGGACTTTCCACATTTAGCGAAGTAAAACCTCGTATTGAAATTGAAGTTAAAAAGGAAAAGAAGGCACAACAGCTGATCGAAAAAATGTCGGGTAAATCTGATCTCGCTCAGTTGGCTTCCGGCCTTGGAGTTACTGTTGGTGAAGCTCAAAATATCAATTTTGAATCTTCTTCCATTCCTGGTGTCGGTTTCGAGCCAGCCATTGCCGGCGCTGCTACAGCACTCGAAGCGTATCAGGTTTCAAAACCAGTAGTTGGAACCAGCGGAGTTTATGTTGTGAAAGCAACCAGCGTTTCTTTAGGTACCGATTCTGATATAAAAGCAGACAAACAAAGGTTGGCTGCATCTGTAAACTATCGTGCTAATATGGTTGCATTCGAAGCATTACGCGAAAATGCAAAAATCGTTGACAAACGCTCAAAATTCTATTAATCAAAAATAGATTTAATAAAAAAAGCCGCTGAATAAGTGGCTTTTTTTATTAAATCTATTTTCTTACCGATGACTCTCTGATCACAAGTCTTGTTTTAAGTTCTATTGATTTCGGAGGCAAATCCATATTTTCGACCAACTCAAAGAAAAGGTTAGCAGCAACTCTTCCCATTTCATTCGTAGGATGCATCACGGAGGTTAACATTGGATGCACGACAGTCGCATGAAACTCGTCCGTAAATCCAACGAGCAAAATATCCTTTGGAACAGACAGACCAAACTTTCTGATCTCTTTCATCGCGGCAAAAACAACCGTGTCGTTGATCCCAAAGATAGCATCTGGTGGTGTTGGAAGTTTTAAAAGTCGCAGGGTTGCATTCGCCGCAGATAATGGGCTGAGGTCACACTTTTCGAGATATTCGGGACAAAATTTGAGTCCGCAATCCTTCAAGCCCTGTAGATATCCCAATTTTCGTTCGTCAGAAATATTAAGATGATCAGGTCCGGAGATATAAGCAATCCGGTGTGCATTGTTCTCGAAAAAATGGTGTGTTATTCCAAGTGCTGCTTCAAAACTGTCGGCTGTGACTGTTGGAACCATCTCTTTAAGACACACCCGATCGAAAAACACCAGTGGTATCTCTGCTTCAATAATCTGCTTGAAATGAGAATAATCAGTTGTTTCCTGCGAAAGACAGACAATAAAACCCTCCACCCGCGCCTTCATTAAATTACCAATATTCTCTTTCTCCTTGAGATAGGATTCGTTGGATGGAGAAACAATTACAAAATACCCTTTTTCTTTTGCCACTTCTTCTATCCCTGAAATAACAGAAGAGAAGAAATGGGTTACGAGATCAGGAACAATTACACCAATCATTTTGGTTCGTTGCTTTAGCAGCCCCATTGCCATTGGATTCGGCGAATAATTTCGCAATCCGGCCAGCTCCTTTATCCTGACAATCATTTCATCGCTAATGTCGGGATGATCTCTGAGTCCCCTGGAAACCGTTGATATTGAAACCCCAAGCTCTTTGGCTATATCTTTTAGCGAAATTCTCCGTTTGACCATATTCTGAAAAATTGTTATAGGAAGGTATTTCCATATCTATAATATCATCCGAAATTAGTCAATAATTTGGATTCTCTTCAATCATATTCTCCTTGTGTCACCCTCTCCCATACTCAGATATTCATGTTATAAAACATTTTATCTCTCCGCAATGCTTTGCGCAAACCTTTGCGGACGAGTCATCCAAAAACAGATGTAAATGACATTGTATATTTATTAATTTTGTTTCAATTACTTCTGAAAAATTTGATAATTAAACATATAGCCTTTGACTAAAAATTTAATTGATGAGTAAAACCCAAAATCAAAAACAATTCGGAAAAACCGGAATAACAGCTCCTCCAATCATTTATGGAACAAGCTTTATGGGGAATTTATACCATGAGTTGCCAGCCGAAACGAAACTTGAAATCATGAAAAAATGGTTCGATGTCTCAGAGTCTGTTCCTATGATTGATACCGCCGGTAAATACGGTGCAGGTCTTGCGCTCGAAGTAATTGGCAAAGGTTTAAAAGAAATGGGAATTGATAAAGATGACATTATAATCAGTAATAAATTAGGGTGGTACCGGATACCACTCACAACGGATGAACCGACCTTTGAACCTGGAGCCTGGGTCAACCTGAAATACGATGCCGTACAAAAGATCAGCTACTCCGAAATTCTGGAGTGTTGGGAACAAGGTTGTGAATTACTGGGCGGTTATTACAAACCACAGGTTGTATCGGTTCACGATCCTGACGAATACCTGTTTGCTTCAACCGATGCAATAGATCGGGCTAAAAGGCTGAACGATATTGTAGAAGCCTACAAAGCATTGTTCGAACTAAAAGCGAAAGGTGAAGTAAAAGCAGTTGGAATCGGGGCAAAAGATTGGCTCACTATCAAAGAATTATACGAATATGTGAAGTTCGACTGGGTGATGTTTGCCAATAAGCTCACTATCTATCACCATCCAACCGAAATTGTTACTTTTATTGAGAAGATTCATAACGAAGGTGTTGGTATAATCAACTCTGCAATATTCAATGGCGGTTTCTTAACGGGTGGTGATTTTTTCGATTACCGAAAGATCGATCCGCAATCAGTTGAAGATCAGAAACTGCTGGCATGGCGCGAAAAGTTTTATGCAATATGCCAAGTATTTAATATTCTTCCCGGCGATGCATGCATGAAGTTTGCATTTGCAATGCCGCAAATAAGTGCGATTGCACTGAACCCAAGCAAGCCCTCACGCATTAACCGCAATGTTGGTCTTTTGAATACGGAGTTACCTGTTGAATTCTGGATAGAATTAAAAAAGCAGGGTGTCATTCACGAGCAATTCAGATACCTGCCATGATTATCGATTCGCACAATCATTTCTGGAATTACGATCCAATTGAATACGATTGGATTAACGATTCAATGAATGTTATTCGCCAGGATTTCCTTCCTGAAAATCTGAAAATAACGATTCAGGAAGCCGGAGTTGATGGTGTAATTTCAGTTCAGGCACGTCAATCGGTTGAAGAGACAGACTGGTTAATTGGCATGGCACATCAAAGCGATTTTATAAAAGGAATTGTGGGCTGGTTGCCATTAATTCAGGATGATATGGAGGTTTATCTCGAAAGATATACCGGCGAAACAATATTAAAGGGTCTACGCCATGTGATTCAGGGAGAACCCGATCCTGAATTTATTCTTCGTAAAGACTTTAACCGAGGTATTTCATTACTCATGAAATATTCGCTTGTATATGATATTCTGATTGTTGAGCGACAGTTGCCCAATACCATTAGGTTTGTTGATCAGCATCCCAATCAGGTTTTTGTACTCGATCATATTGCAAAACCGTTAATTGGCAAAAAGGAATTGTCTCCATGGAAAGAGAATATAATGGAACTTGCAAAACGTGAAAATGTGAATTGCAAAATTTCGGGAATGGTTACCGAAGCTGATTATCAAAAATGGACACCTTCGCAACTACTTCCTTATTTTGAGGTGATATTGGAAGCTTTTGGCCCGGACAGGCTGCTGTTTGGTTCCGACTGGCCGGTTTGCCTCGTTGCAACATCGTACAAAAACTGGATAGAACTGGTGCGAAAAAGCATATCTCAACTATCTGAATCAGAACAAGCAAAGATATTGGGTGGAAATGCCATACGATTATACCAATTATGAATTATGAATTTTAAATTACGAATTACGAAAGATTTGCCAGTTGCCGGAAGCAAGTTTCCAGTTGCTGCTAAATAAGAATGTAAACACAAAAAGAGACAACATGAAAGCAATTCAAATTATTACGCCTGAAAATATACAGATTGTCGATCGCCCGGCTCCAGTTGCAGGGAAAGGGGAAGTGCTATTGAAAATTAACTATGTCGGTTTTTGTGGATCAGATCTGAGCACTTTTCTTGGTAAAAACCCTATGGTTGAATACCCGCGTGTTCCCGGTCATGAAATTTCGGCTGTCATTGATTCAATTGGCGAGGAAGTGCCTGAAAATTTTATAGCAGGACAAGGCGTTACCGTTGTTCCTTATACCAATTGTGGGCAATGTTCTTCATGCCGGAAAGGGCGTTTTAATGCATGTCGTTACAATCAGACACTGGGCGTTCAAAGAGATGGTGCGATGCAGGAATTTATAACTGTTCCGTGGCAGAAACTGATTACCGATGATCAGCTTTCAGCAAAAGAACTTGCGATGGTCGAACCGCTGACTGTCGGTTTTCATGCTGTTGATCGTGGACGTGTAACCGACATTGATACTGTAATGATATTTGGTTGCGGAATGATTGGTTCAGGTGCAATTATTCGTGCTGCCTTGCGTGGCGCTACAGTCATTGCTGTTGATATTGATGATCAGAAACTCGAACTTGCACGAAAGATTGGGGCAACCCATGTAATAAATTCGAAAACCAACAATTTGCACGAAGCTTTATTGAAGATCACGGATGGACATGGACCGGATGTCATCATTGAAGCTGCCGGCAATCCAATTACTTACCAATCAGCTTTGGAAGAGGCTGCTTTTGCCGCCCGTGTAGTTTGTATCGGATATGCGAAAAACGATGTCAGTTTCGCAACCAAACTCTGGGTGCAGAAAGAGATCGACATTCTGGGGTCGCGAAATGCAACGCCATCCGATTTTGAAGCAGTCATCAATTACTTGAAAAAGCGGACTTTCCCGATTGACGAAATGATCACCCGGGTTATCAACCCTGAGGATGCTGCTGATGCAGTTGCTTCATGGGCTGCCAATTCCGGACAAGTGATGAAGATATTGGTAAGGTTTTGAGAAAGGCCATTGGCTGCTTGCAATTGGCAACTGGTAGTTTTGTCTGGAAATAGGTTGCCGTAATCAAAAAATAGAAATCCAATCAATCTTTAAATATGAATAAAATAGGAATGAAATTTTTGATGCTAATGCGATCCGGATTGAAGCAGTATCTGGAAGCCAGTAACCAACAGCCAATAGCCCATTTACCAAATGAGCCATTAAAACTAAATATTCAAAAATGAAACGCAGAACCCTTTTAAAATCAGCAGCCACAATTGCAGCAACCTCTCTATTTGCATATGAAGCAAATGCCAATCATTTTGCAGAGGAAAGCTTACCTTCATCCGGTCAGAATAGCAGGGGAAATAGCATCCCGCACTTTGGAGATGGTCGCGACTGGTTCTTTGAGGCGCGTTATGGAATGTTTGTACATTGGGGCCTGTATTCCATTCCGGGATGGCACGAACAACACCAATGGCGCGCAAGAGTTCCAAGAGCTGAGTATGTGAAGCTGGCTGAACAATGGAACCCAAAGAAATTCAATCCTGAAGAATGGCTCGATTTGATGGAAGAATCGGGTATGAAATACATCACGCTAACCACAAAACATCACGACGGATTTTGTTTGTGGGATACGAAACAAACAACTTTCAATACAATGAATACTCCTTTTAAGAAGGACATTATCGGAATGTTATCGGATGCCTGTCATAAACGGAAGATACCACTTTGTCTCTACTATTCAATAGCAGACTGGAATCAACCCAATTATCCCAATTTAGGACGCCACCATGAACTTCCACCTCAAAACAATGATACACCCGATTGGGACAAATACATGAATTTTCTGAAAGAACAGGTTCGTGAACTTTGTACAAACTATGGCGAAATCAATGGATTCTGGTGGGATATGAATGTTCCGGTTTACAAAGATCCTTCAGTAAATGCGTTGATCAGGAAGCTGCAGCCCAAAGCTGTGATTAACAACCGTGGTTTTGACGATGGTGATTTTGGAACTCCCGAACGTGATTATGACAGTGGGGCCGCCGAAGCGAAAGGATTCGACAAACTTGTCGAGGCCTGCCAATCGGTTGGAATGGAAAGCTGGGGATTTAAAAAAGATGAAGACTATTACACCGACCGGCACCTGATCAGCAGTATCGATCGCTACCTCGGACGCGATGCGAATTATTTACTCAATGTTGGACCAACAGGCGAAGGTGTTATACCAACTGAAGCAGCAAAAATTCTTCAACGGATTGGTAAATGGAAAGCCTCTGTTGATGAGTCGTTCCAAAAGGTTCAACCCGATTCTGAACTTGTCAACGCTCCGGGCGTTCTGGTTACCAAACGTGAAAGTACAATTTACATTCATATGAATAAACAACCGGTTGGCAATGGACTGAAATTAAAACCGATCAATGTTTTGCCTTCAAAAGCAACCTTGTTGAATACCGGCAAACCTATTGATTGTTTGGTCAATTTATGTCCCAGCGACCATGCCTCGCAGCAGCCGTATCTTCGCTTGCGGAATCTTCCGGCGAATGAAATGGCCAATACAGTACTGGTTGCAAAGCTTGAATTCGATCGGCCATTGGAGCAAATCATTCAGGCCAAAAACCCAGATACAAATATTGAATTAACGAAATAAAATCAACGATTAAAAACCAATAAAACATCCTTTAACATGAAGAGAATTACCAGTAAATTAATTTGTCTGACGCTTTTGGTATTTGTAATCAGCGTCCTTCCGGAAAGCCGGTTATTTGCACAGACATTCAAGCCAACCGACGAGTCATTTAAACAGTACCAATATCCCGAATGGTTTCGCGATGCGAAGTTTGGAATATGGGCGCATTGGGGGCCGCAAGCCGTTCCACGTCAGGGTGACTGGTATGCAAAAAAGATGTACGAAGAAGGCAGTTCCGATTACAAATACCATGTGGCAACCTACGGCCATCCTTCGAAATTCGGTTATAAGGATATTATCCCTTTGTGGAAAGCCGAACGGTGGAATCCGGAGCAGCTAATGGCACTTTATAAAAAGGTTGGTGCCAAATATTTTGTAAGTATGGCGACCCATCATGATAATTTTTTCCTTTGGAACTCCAAAATTCATTCATGGAATTCGGTAAACATGGGTCCGAAGAAAGATGTGGTGGGGCTTTGGCAGAAAGCTGCTAAAAAAGAAGGATTACGTTTTGGGGTTTCGGAACATCTTGGAGCAAGTTACACCTGGTTTCAGACAAGCCGTGGTGCCGATAAATCCGGTCCAATGGCAGGTGTTCCTTACGATGGAACGAATCCTGCGTTTGAAGAACTTTATCACCCGAAAACTTCTCCTGACGATAAAGCCTGGCTCACAACTAACCCGGAAAATCAAAAGAACTGGTTGGCTTGCATTACCGAATTGATCGATACATATCAACCCGATCTTCTTTATTCGGATAGCGAACTTCCTTTCGGAGAAGTTGGCAGAAACATGCTGGCTTATTATTACAACCAGAACAAAACGAAAAACGGTGTAAAGCTTGAGCCTGTTTATACCTGCAAACATGCATCAGATGGCCGTTGGGTGCAGGATGTCGAGCGTGGAGCACTTGATTCAATCTCTCCTTATCCCTGGCAGACCGACACCTCAATTGGTGACTGGTATTATCGCACGGGTCAGAAATATATGACTGGAAATCAGGTAATACAGATGTTGATTGACATCGTGAGTAAAAACGGCAATCTCTTGTTAAACGTCGTTCAGACCCCCGAAGGAGATCTTGAACCCGATGTTCTCAATATCTTGGATGAAATTGGCAAATGGACACCCGCAAACGGAGAAGGTATTTATGGAACACGTCCCTGGAAAATTTATGGTGAAGGACCTTCAACACAAAAGAACCAGGCCAAAGGGCAATTTGGAGGAGTTAAAGATGTGAGACCATATGAAGCATCCGATATCCGTTTTACAACCAAAGGCGAAACATTGTATGCTTTTTGCATGAATGCGCCAACAGGCTATATCAAAATTACTTCGCTGGGTAAAACATCCAAACTAAACGATAAAGCGATCGCTTCGATTCAAATATTGGGCAGCAAAGAAAAGTTGAACTGGAAACAGGAAGACGATGCGTTGGTAATCGCCAAACCTTCAAAATTACCAGAATGGCAGGTAGTTACTTTTAAAATAGCCTTTAAAAAGTAGACAACTATTTTTTTGGAATAAAGGAGCCTTGATCTTTTCAAATTTTAGAAAGATCAAGGCTCCTGCTATTATATTGAAAATTATAAAAATATTCACAAAACATTTAAAAAATTGTAACTTTGATTAACTGATCCCGTTACCTCATAAGCAGTTCTGAATAGATTAAAAATAGTGGCTCTATTATAATATACGGTTGATAGTTTGAGAATAAAAGTTATCTTTGTTGATCAATTCATTTTCAACATGGTAATACAAGAACAGATTA
>JAAFHB010000088.1 GCA_010906965.1 Mariniphaga sp.
CTTAATCTGTTCTTGTATTACCATGTTGAAAATGAATTGATCAACAAAGATAACTTTTATTCTCAAACTATCAACCGTATATTATAATAGAGCCTCATCTTTTTATCGATCCTGTTTCTCCTTTAGAATTGTCAAATGGGGGATTTAAAGCACATTCAAAACCTGACTATTCAATCAGAAACCGCAGAGCAATATTTTATAATTAATTCAAAAAAATACCTGTTGAATCATGAATTTCATAACAAAACCGACTAAATATAAATTCTCAATATTTCTTGTATTTCTTTTTTTGCATGTTTCGTTAAATGCAAAAAACTACTATGTCTCCAATTCTGGCAACAATTTAAATAAGGGGAATTCTGCGACAACTGCCTGGAAATCGATTGAACGTTTAAACCAACAAGAATTTGAACCCGGCGATTCGGTTTTGTTTAAAAGAGGCGATGTTTTTATTGGCGAGATACAAGTTAATTTTTCCGGAAATTTAAATAAACCAATTGTTTACAGCGCTTTCGGTGTTGGATCCAATCCTATTATTTCAGGTGCCATTCCATTGCAGGATTGGGAATTGCAGAAAAATGGTTTGTTAATGTCCGACTGTCAAAAAACAGTATTTAATGTATATTGCAACAACCAGCAACAAATTTTGGCACGTTATCCAAATCAAGGCTATCTGAAAATCGATGGAGGAGCAAATAGTAAAAGTTCGTTTTGCGATGACTACTTATCTCAGGAAGATAATTACTGGGTTGGAGCAAATGTTCGTTTCAAAGCATACGATTGGGAATGGAGAACAAGTGTAGTGAAGGATTTTACAAACCGGACTATTACCATTTCCGACAGCTCTTCGAATCAGCTCAATGCCGGCTGGGGCTATTATTTCGACAATAAGTTTGAACAATTAGATACAATTGGTGAATGGTTTTACGACAAGAATGTTCAAAAACTGTATTACTATCCTGATCCTAAAAAAACAGAAGGAATTTCGTTGAAAGCTACCGTTTATGAGAATGGATTTCGTCTCATAAAAAGCATACATCACATTGTTATTGAAAATATTACAATAGAAATGTTTCAAAACAATGGTATTGTAGCTGAAGGCAATAACCAAAGCATCAACATTTGCAAAAACCAAATCAATCAGATATCACAAACCGGAATACTTTTTAACGACAATTCGTCAGATTGTTTGATAGATGGCAATTCGATTACACATATTAATGGTAGAGGAATTTTTGCGCTGGAACCACAATCAATGAAAATAACCAACAATTACGTTTCGTCGATTGGTTTTATACCCGGATATGGAATTAGCGGCGTTAACGGGATGCTTGGAATTGCAATTGGCAATAAAGAAGAAATGAAAAAAGCTGACTCAACTATTGCCAGGAACAACACCATTAGCTTCAACAGGGTCGATAGCACCGGTTATGGCGGAATTCGCATGGATGGCGCAAATAGTATTATCGCAAATAACGAAGTTAGCAATGCCCTGTTCTATTTAAGCGATGGATCGGCCATTTATTGCTGGGCAACCGGTGAGAACTACACTTACAACAATATAATCAGGAACAACATCATTCATGATGTATACGGTAATAAAGAAGCAACGCCATCTCTCAAAGGAGTAGCTGCAAACGGTATTTATATCGACAACAACTGCTATGAAATTAAGGTTGAAGGAAATCAAATATTTAATATAAGCGGATCAGGCGTTCACATTAACTCTGATGCTTATAACAATTCGGTTAAAAACAATACCATCTACAACTGCGGAACCGGATTGTCAATTGCAGAATGGTCAAAGGCGCGTGCAACTTACGGAAATGTAATATCAGAAAATATCGTTTTTTGTAAAACACCTGACCAAAATGGCGCAGAATTGATGAACTGGCTACTTCCTTATACCAACACAATGGGCATCTTATCAAATAATACCTATTACAATTTTTTTGAGAAATTTTACTTTCAGCAAAGCTTTTTATCGGAAGATAAAAATGAAAAACTGAACATTAAGTACAATTTCGAAGGATGGCAAAATAAACTTGGTAACGACAAGGGTGGAATTGCTTATCAACTAAATTCAAAATTTGCTGGTTTTTCGAATTCGAATATTTGTTTTAACGCCGGAAAAGGCAACAAAACAATCAATTTTGAAAATGGAGACATTTATGATCTTCAGGGGAAGAAGATTAATTCACTTGAACTTTTACCATTTAGTGCTCAAATAGTACTCTATAAATAGCATTTAGATGGAGAAAAAGATGAGCTCAAAAGAAAAATAGATAATAATAGAAAGATCAGAAAATGAATAAGTTAATTGTTTCATTATTGTTGGTATTAGTATTTTGCAATACATCGGATGCAAAGGTAATTAACGATGATTTAGCCATGCTAAAAAGTAAGCGGCTAAGCCTTTCTGCAAGCATCACGCAATACGACACGCAACATTCGAACGCTGTAATAAGCCGAACCAAAATACCAATTAACGACGAAACTCAAAGTGTAAAACTTCAGCAATCGGCCTGGAATTTCAAAACAAATTTGAAAGCGATTGGCAACCGGGCAGGAGTTTACGATTTGAGCCTGACTTTTTATTGTATTTCGGGCCATTCGGCTGCATCGTCCGTTTCGCTGAATCTTGATTTCGACAATTGGTCAACCCAAAATTATGTTTTGATGCCTGCTGCTGCTTACAACGGAAATCGCGAGAACTCTCAACGCCACCATTATTGTCCCTTTTGGTTCGATACAAATGACCTTGGTCTCAATAAACCTCAGCTCATTTCTGATGTGCCACGCCTGAATATCAAGGATGGCCCGTCCAGAATTCAATTTCGCAGCGGCGACATGTCAACACCTGCGATCGGATTTCAGGATCCAAATACAAAACAAGGTTTCTGGTTGCTTACCAATCAGGAAACACGGCTGGGCGATTCCGGAATCGACATCGAAGAAACCGACGACCGAAATCAGGCCTCCATTTCGATTACAGCTCCGGTAGTTCGCGAAAAGTATCGGTATTTTATTGCTGATATGCAGTATCCGTCAACCGATAAACCTGTCGATTTTTCAGCGGGTGATTCAATTACCATCCAAACGCGAATCTTTTTCTTTTCATCTCCTGAAGTACAAAACCTCTTCGATTATTTTGCCTCCATACGCAACGAGTTGATTCAAAAAGGAAAACACATTCCTTCAATCCCAATGTCGGCAGCTTTTTCGATTCAGGAAGAAAAATATAACCGCGAAAACTTTGAACCAAAATTTGGCTATTATTCGGTAGGACTGCGCGAAAGTTATTCACAGGATTGGCAAATTGGCTGGACCGGAGGAATGATTTCTACCTATCCTTTACTGGCCAATGGCTCAAATGAAAGCCGCCAGAATGTTATTCGTAATTTCGACTGGTTATTCCCCAATGGTATTTCACCTTCGGGTTATTTCTGGGATAGTGGCGAAAAAGGCAATTTGTGGGGTGGAATCTTTCCTTCAAGTCCGTTAATGAAAGATTGGCATCTGGTGCGAAAAAGTGGTGATGGTCTGTATTATGTGCTGAAGCAATTATACACCTTTAAACAAGAAGGAATTGAGGTAAAACCGGCATGGAAAGAGGGGGTAAAAAGAGTGGCCGACACGTTTGTGAAAACATGGGAAAAATACGGGCAATTGGGGAATTACGTTGATAATACAACCGGTGAAATCGTGGTTGGTGGTTCAACTGCAGCCGGAATTGTACCCGGCGCATTGGCTTTGGCAGCTAGTTATTTTAACGAACCAGGCTACCTCGAAATAGCCAAACAGATTGCATCGCAGTTTGATGAGAAGTACATTTCGAAAGGCCTGATTTATGGTGCAGCCGGAGATGCTTTGCAGAATTTCGATAGTGAATCGACCTATGCCTTGCTCGAAAGTTATACCGTTTTATACGATCAGACACACGAAGTAAAATGGTTGAAGATTGCAGAGAACCTCTCGAATCAATTTCTGACCTGGGTCCATTCATACGATTACCGTTTCCCTGTCAGCAGCACTCTGGGTAAACTTGGAAAAACCACAACAGGTGCGGTTTGGGCGAATACGCAGAATAAACACGCAGCTCCCGGAATATGCACCCATTCAGGATTGGCTTTGCTCCGGCTATACCGTGCAACCGGCAATGTGGAATATCTGAACCGATTGCAGGACATTACAAGGGCAATTCCCCAATATCTTTCAACCAAAGAAAATCCTATTCCGGGTATGCGAAATGGCTGGATATCTGAACGGGTCAGCACAACAGACTGGCTCGAAGGAAATGGCGAAATATTCAGTGGTTCAACCTGGGCCGAAACTTCGCTAATGCTTACCTACACCGAAATTCCGGGCATTTATGTCGTTCCTGGAAAGAAGGTTTGCATTGCTTTCGATCAGGTTGAAGCTATGGTGGTGAAATCAACTGGAAAGAAGCTGGAGATTGAAATAAAAAATCCGACCAAATATCCGGCAAGCGTAAAACTGTTCATTGACAAAAATATTGACGAACCGCTTTCGCAAACTTTTCTGATGAATCCAAAAACTGTTGAACTGAAGGCCGGAGAAATTAAACGAGTTGATATTGATAAAATGTTAAAAGGAGGCTGAACTGATCTAAGACAACCTACTGACAAGTTAAATTAAATAACTTAAAATTCAAACTTAAAGTTTTGGCCACAACTTTCATAAATATCGATTTACCTAATGTAAAAAGCCTCAAAAAAGGTGATGTTGCTGCATTTGATATTTTGTACAATAAATATTCCCGGCGCCTGTACAATTTTTCGGTCAAATATTTAAAATCAGCCGAAGAAGCAGAAGATGTGGTTCATGAAGTATTCCTTTATATATGGGAAAAAAGGGAGGGACTTAAGCCCGACAGTTCATTTAACGCCTATATTTTCACAATTGCATATAATATTGTAAAGAAGAACTTCATTAAAAGGGCAAAAGATAAATCGTTTCAGGATGAGCTGATCTATAACCTGCTTAAACAGGAAAACAATTTGGATAAGAGTATAGATTATAAATTTTTGCTTGAAAAAGTTGAGGCTATTATTGATACACTGCCTGATCGTCGAAAGGAAATTTTTATAAAAAGAAAATATGATGGATTATCAGTAAAACAAATTGCTGAGGAACTTGGGATCTCTCCTAATACGGTTGAAAATCAACTTGCTTCAGCACAGAAGCAGGTTCAGGAAAAACTTCAGAATGAAAGATTGTCAGGTTTGCTATTCCTAATGTTGTTTGTTTTTGTTTGATTGGTTTTTGCTTAAAATTAGTGTCTTATAGTTTTGCCGAAATTTTTTTTATTTTTTTTAGATTTTGAATAGTGGAAAAAGTCTTTAAAAGGACATAACAAGCATAATGGATTTGAATAAAGAAAAAATAGATCGCTTTGCTTCCGACAAGTATTCATTTAATGATTATTTGTCAGTGTTATCCTATTTCAAAAATGAAGATTTTGATGAAGGATTAAAACAGTGTCTGGATAATGACTGGAATGAAACTGAAAACCAGGGAGGTAATACGGTACGTTTGACGAAGGTTCTTGATAGATTGCATGGCCAAATTACAGAAAACAAGAGGATTAAAGAAAATTCATTTAGCTATTTGTATCGCATTTTCTCAAAGGTTGCTGTCGTTTTACTCATTCCGGCATTAATTACAATTGCAGTTCTCTCTTATCAGACAATTAGTTCTCTCGACAAAGCTTCCTCCTGGGTTGAAATTCACTCGCCTGTTGGAACACGTACAAAATTCCAGTTACCAGATGGATCACAAGGGTGGCTAAATAGCGGATCTTCAGTCAAATATTCAGCCAATTTTATGAAGAACCGTAGCGTTGAGATTTCTGGTGAAGCTTGGTTTGATGTTGTTCATATTAATTTTGAGCCATTTAGAGTGATTACTCCCTGGTTTGATGTCAAAGTATTGGGTACCAGGTTTAATGTAATTTCCTACGATAATGAAAAAACTGCCGAAGTTATTCTCGAAAAAGGCAAGGTGGTTGTGCTAAACAAAGATCAGCTTGTTCAAAGTGAATTGGAACCTGATCAACTGCTGGTTTATGATAAATCAACAAAGGAATTAACCAAAACAAGTATTGATTCAAAAACATATACAAGCTGGAAAGACGGATTTCTGATATTTAAGAATGAGCCTATGTCTGAAATCGCCAGGAGGTTGGGACGAAGATATAATGCAGAAATCATTCTGCACGGTGACTCTTTAAAATCGTCCATATTCAGGGCAACATTTCAGGATGAAAGCCTCGATGAAATATGCAAAATGCTATCGACTGTTGCACCTATAAAAATTAAGATACACAAAAGAGACAAACAACCCGACAGCACTTTTGCAAAAGGGAAAGTGGAGATGTGGTTAAAGAATTACAAACTAAACCTTAATAATAACCTGCCTATGAAAAAATTATGAAAAAAGCGGGGAGATAATTGCTCTTCCTGACAGGTATCCAGTAGAAATTATTTTTTAAATTTTTAAATTAACTAAAAAAACAATTAATGAAAAGAAACAAAACATACGGGCGTCTGTATGACTTTGGCCTGTTAAAGATGGTTAAGCTTATGCCAATTGCCATTTTTATAATGTACATTTCCTTATCAACTACTTTCGCGGGGAGTTTATATTCTGATCAAACCAAGCTCTCTTTGAATATGAAAAATGTGCGTGTTGAGGAGGTAATTGATAAAATTGAAAAGAGCTCCGAGTTCTTTTTCATGTACAACAAGAACTTAATTGATGTGGATCGCAGAGTTGACATCAAAGTTGAAGAGAAAAGTATTAATGAAGTACTTGAAAGTGTATTTAGAAATTCTGATATTTCCTATTCAATAAAGGATCGGCAGATTTTATTGATCAACACTCGTATAGCGGGAGAGCCTTCCGAATCAGCAACTCAGCAGCAAAAATCTGTTTCCGGTAAAGTAACCGATGGTTCAGGCGCTTCAGTTCCTGGTGTTTCAGTGGTTTTAAAAGGGACGACCACCGGAACTGTTACTGATACAGACGGGAAGTTTTCTATTCCAAAAATACAATCCGGCAGTGTTTTGGTGTTCTCCTTTATTGGGATGAAAACACAGGAAGTAACTGTTGGCAATAAGACCACCGTTAATGTTGTTATGGAAGAGACGGCCATTGGGCTTGATGAAGTTGTTGCCATTGGTTATGGAACTCAGAAAAGAAAAGATTTAACCGGTGCCTTTGGCCAGGTGAAGAGCGAGGAACTTACAAAAACGGCAGTTGTCGGCCTCGACCAGGCACTTCAGGGAAAGATCGCCGGTGTGCAGGTTACTTCTAACAGTGGTGAACCAGGTGGTAGCGTTTCCATGCGTATCCGTGGTGTGGGCTCAATCAACTCCTCCAATGAACCATTATACATCGTTGATGGTGTACCTTATGGCTCCCTGAATGCCATTAATGTTAACGATATTGACCGTATCGATGTATTGAAAGATGCTGCTGCAGCTTCTATTTACGGATCAAGAGCTTCAAACGGTGTTGTGCTCGTTACAACAAAACGTGGAACCAAGGGGCTTACCATCACCTTTGACGGTTCTGCCGGAGTACAAAGCGTAGCCAAAAAATTAGATATGCTCAATGGCACGCAGTTTGCCACTTTAGCACAGGAAAACCTTGTTAATGCCGGTTTGCCTGCGAACCCTGCCTGGAGTAACCCTGCAACTGTTCAGAACAATGACTGGCAATCGAAAGTTTTTCAGACAGCCCCGATGCAAAATTACAATTTAAGTATTTCAAGCGGTGGAGAGAAATCATCTACTTTGTTCTCATTTGGTTACCTTGACCAGAAAGGGATCATCGTTGCTTCCGACTATCAGCGTTATACCGTGCGGTTAAATTCAGACTACAACATCACCAGTAAATTAAGGGCCGGAATTACTGTGAACGGATCTTTCACCAAAAAGAATAGTGTCTCATCTGCAAGCGATTTCTCGGGTATTTTAAATAATGCGCTTTCCATGCAGCCCACTTCGCCGATCACAACAGACCAGACCGGTTTATTCGGACTTAAAGCTGATGGCAGCGTTGATCCTACAGGAAATACCTATTATGGCTGGAACGGTTATTCTTTTACTACCAGATTTGCGAATATCAACCAGTATCCGCAAGGTCTTAACAATCCCTACTATACAAAGAAATTTTATCAGTCGAGCCCAAACAAATCACAGGAAATCTTAGCCTCTGCTTTTGCTGAATACGAGGTAATCAAGGGCCTTAAATTGAAAAGTGCCCTGAATATTACCTTTGGACGCGGTTATTCCGAAAATTATCAGGCAGCAAGTCCAAATGCAATTACCCAGGTAGGTGAATTCCGAACATTATCGGGTTACAGCGAGGGATGGAGTCAGTCTGACCAGGTAAACCTGGTAAATACATTAGCTTACGCTAAAAGCATTGGAAACCATAATATTTCTGCAGTTGTGGGGATGGATGCCCAAAAATATAATTACAGGTCTGTCAATGTCAATACTTCAGGTGTTCCTGATGACCAGCACTCCATTAACGCTTCTGAGAATGCTACACGCGTAGCAAGCGGATACCCTAGCCAATCGGCTCTTTTATCTTATTTCGGCAGGGTATCCTACGATTATAACGGCAAATACCTGTTTTCAGGAACCATCCGTAGAGACGGCTCTTCCAATTTCGGACCAGCTAATCAATACGGGGTATTCAGTTCTGCTTCTGTAGGCTGGAGGATTTCTCAGGAAAACTTTATGAAAAGTTTTGAACTGATCAACGATTTAAAATTAAGAGGAAGTTACGGAACAGTAGGCAATCAAAATATTCCGAGCTTCAAATACCTTAGCACGTACGGTTCTGACGGTGGAACTTACCAGTATACAATTGGGTCTAACCAGTCAATTGTTAATGCGATCTATCAGAATAATGTAGGTGATCCAAATATCCATTGGGAGAAATCGATTCAGACCGACATTGGTTTTGACCTTGCCATCATGCAAAGCAAGCTGACGCTGACTGCTGACTATTATATTAAAAAATTAAGCGACCTGTTAGGCTATTTCCCGGTTCCTTCTTATACCGGAGTATATGGCTCCTCTGTTCTTAAAAACGGTTTTTCGATGGAAAACAAAGGTCTTGAGCTGACCCTTGGTTACAAACAGAAAATCGGAGAGGTGAATTTTTCTGCCAATGCAAATTTCGCAACGCTGGATAACAAGATTACCAAGCTAACCGATAACCAGGCTGCTTATGTGACCCAGGGCATTTCCCTGAACAATCATGATGGTGGTGCCGTAACCCAGACCGCTGTCGGGGGACGCATCGGTAATTTCCTTGGATACCTTACTGACGGAATAGTACAGACTGCTGCTGAAGCGACTGCCAGTCCACTGGGCGGACTTTCGCCAGGTGACAGGAAATACAAGGATGTCAATAAAGATGGTATCATTAATGCCAGCGACAAAGTAGTTCTTGGAAACGGATTACCTAAATATACATTTGGTCTGAATTTAAACGCACAGTACAAGTCACTGGACCTCTCTGTCTTTTTCAATGGGCAGGCTGCTGTCCAGATTGCCAATATGTTGCGTGCCTCATTTACAGATATGAGATACAATAACAGTACCGGAATTATCAATGGTTATTCCGAATTGATGAACCGCTGGACAGGACCGAATACTTCGAATACAATGCCACGCAACATTTACACAGCGCCTATTTCGAATGACTGGTTTTCTGATGCTTACATTCAAGACGGTAGTTTTGTTCGCGTAAGCAATGTTCAGTTAGGTTATACTCTGAATCAGAGTTTGTTGGGTAAGTTGGGCATCTCCCATGTACGGTTTTATGTTTCGGGACAAAACCTGTTTACCTTTACCAAATACACTGGTTACGATCCTGAGGTTGGTAGCAATGGTCAGAATGGTCTGCAAACTGGCGCTGATTTTGGTCGTTACCCGTTAGCCAGAATGGTTAATTTAGGGGTAAATGTGAAGTTTTAATAATTGAGAAGTTATTTATCAGTTATAATACATAACAATAATAATATGAAAAGAATTAAATATATTTTTTTATGCTTTGGGCTTATCCTTTTGATAGCAGCATGCAAAAATTTCTTAGAAACCACCCCCAAAGATGGGACAGTGAGCGATGCCACCTTCTTTAAGACCACGGCCGATTTTGATGCTTTCATCTTTGGCGCTTATGCCGACATGGCAGGCGGTTTTGACGGATCAGGGATTGCCAATTGGGTGAAAGTGCAGAGTTTTATTTCCCAGGAAGCTACCGGACCCGATGAAATACGCAAACCTCTTGCGCAGTATATGTCGGCTACCAATGATCAGATTACCGCTTTCTGGAAAACTTTTTACAGTATCAGCGCTAAATCAAACCAGGTATTGGCCAAATTGAAAGATGCAAAAATTCCGGAAGCAGACAAATCAAGACTTCAGGGTGAAGCGTTATTTTTTAGAGGGTTTGCCTATTTTAATCTTGGCAGGGCCTATGGGAAAGTTCCATTAATCACCAAGCCTTACGACGCATCGCAGAATTTCATGAATTGTACACCCGAGGATTCCATTTGGATCCAGGTCATTGCCGATTTGACTGCAGCGGCTCCATTATTGAAGACAAGGGCACAATTGGGATCCGATCAGCTGGGTCGTGTCACTAAAGGTACTGCCTATGCTTACCTTGCCAACGCTTATATGTATAAAAAAGACTGGACGAATGCAGAGACCGCATCAAACAGCCTGATCGCTCTTGGCGAATACAATCTTATGGCAACTGTACGGTCTGTATTTTCTGAACTGACAGAAAATAATGTCGAATCTATTTTAGAAGTTCAATACCGCGATGTTGCAGACGGAAAGGTCAATTGGAGCGGTCATGAAGTTGGTGGTGTACTTCCTGAATATACCTCACCCCGGAATATAGGGGCCGAGTATGCACCTGCAGGCGGCTGGGGCGAAATTGTAGGAACCCGAAAACTTGCCGACTCCTTTGAACCTGGCGACGATCGCCGGAAAGAACTGATAAAAGTGCCGGGAGAAAAATACAAGGGTGAAAATATGAAGGAAGAAATCACGATTCCTCTTACAATTGCTCAAACCAAATCATCTTTTTCCACCAAATACTGGTTAGGGCCATCACCGGATTTATCAATCTCATACCTGTTTAAGCAGAACAACCCTGTTATGCGCTATGCTGAGTTTTTGCTTAATTATAGTGAAATTCTCTTCATGAAAGGCAAAACCACTGAAGGATATGCCCAGATGAACAAGGTCAGGAACCGTGCGAAATTGCCTAGTCTTGTCGCATCGGCAGATCAGGCTATCTTTATGAAGGCACTGATGAATGAAAGAAGACACGAGTTGAATTTTGAACCCAATTTGTGGTTCCATTATACAAGAACAAAAACTGCGGCCAGCTTCCTCTTAGAGGAATATGGTGTAACAATGAATCCTGCCTGGTATAAATTCCCGGTTCCACAGTCTGAAAGAGACCAAAACCAGAATCTTTGTCAGAATGAAGGGTATTAATGTTTGTTTCTTAAAATAGATTAGGATTAGTAAATAGTTTTAGAGGGAGGGGAAATTATTTCCACTCCCTTTATTAATTTAGGTCCGCTGAAAATTATAATTGTGCATTATTATAATCAAATTAAATTTGCTGCCAACATGTTGAATGGGTAAAAATTAATTCCTAATTTCACCCGTAGATTATTTATCAATTCTTCTGACTAACTATATTTATGCGCGATACCCTTATCCCTTTAATGGTTTTATTATACGGAGCATGCACCTTTATTTCGTGCAGTTCCCATACCGGCAAGAATGTCAATTCGCCGGCTTCAAAGCCATTATTTGAATCGGTTCCGACCGAAAATTCAGGTATCACTTTCCAGAATGCGCTTGTGCCTGACTATGACATGAACGCCATGGAATACAATTACTTCTATAACGGGGGAGGGGTGGCGGCCGCCGATTTTAACAGCGATGGTCTCACTGATCTTTATTTTACAGGAAACCAGGTATCTGGCAAACTGTATTTAAACAAGGGAAATTTTAAATTTGATGATGTTACGGCCAAGGCAGGGCTTCAGACCCGAAACTGGGCAACAGGCGCAACAGTGGGTGATGTCAATAACGACGGGTTGCCTGATCTTTACATCTCGTACGCCGGGTACAAGGATGCAGGAAGGAGAAAACATCAGTTATTCATCAACAACGGAAAAAATGCCGAAGGGATTCCCACCTTTACCGATGAGGCAGAAAAGTACGGGCTGGCTGATACCAGCTACACCACACAGGCGTGTTTTTTCGATTTTGACAGGGACGGTGATCTTGATCTGGTGATGATTAATCATACCCAGGATAAGTCAAACCCAAATTACCCGATGCCAAAAGATGGGAAGATCCGTGCTCCGGATTGCGCCCGGCTTTACCGGAATGATAATGGTCGTTTTTCTGATCTATCAAAATCGGCAGGAATCGTAGAAAAAGGGTATGGGCTGGGTTTATGTATCAGCGACATCAACGGTGACGGATGGCCAGATATCTATATTACCAATGATTTCAGCTTTGATGATGTCCTTTATATCAACAACAGGAACGGTACATTTACCGAAAGCCTGAAAAAATATATTCAGCATACCTCCCGGTTTTCGATGGGATGCGATATTGCTGATTACAACAACGATTCGTATCCTGACATCCTTACACTTGATATGCTTCCCGATTCAAATTCAAGGCAAAAGATGATGAATACCGCCATGAATAATGATCGTTTTAACTCCTCTTTGTCCATGGGCTATTCACCACAATATCCCCGAAATATGCTTCAGTTGAATAACGGACCAAATGCGAATGGTCAGACTACCTTCTCAGAGATTGGACAGCTTGCTGGGATATCGATGACAGACTGGAGCTGGAGTGCTTTGTTCGCCGATTTGGATAACGATGGATGGAAAGACCTGTTTATCACTAACGGGATACCGTTGGATGTAACCAACAATGACTTTATTTCTTTCCGGAGCGATGCTATCCGTAATTTTTCTGATTATGCTTCCCTTAAAAAGGTAATACTTGGTAAATTGGGAAATTTAGAACCTGTTAAGAAAACCAACTTCATCTTTAAAAATCAGGGTGATCTCAAATTCACCGATCAGTCACTGGCCTGGGGCATGGATAACAAAGGATTCCACAATGGGGCTGTCTATGTGGATCTGGATAATGACGGCGACCTCGACCTGGTTACCAACGACACAAACGACTATTCTTCGGTCTACCGGAACAATTGCAACAGCCTTTTTGGCAATAATTATCTCAGGATTAAACTGAATGGTCCTTTTTCGGTCGGGGCGAAAATAAGTATTGACTGCAATGGAAAAAAACAATTCCTTGAACACAATCCTGTAAGGGGATTTCAATCCTCTCAGGATCCGATTGAACATTTTGGCATTGGCAGAGACAGTATTGTCGATGCGCTCAAAATAGTCTGGCTGGATGGGAAAACACAGCAACTTGTCAAAATCAAAGCCAACCAGCTTGTGACTTTGGAATATATAAATGCATCATTTGAAAAGGAAAGTGGTTTAAAACCAGGGAATGTGCAACCAGGCAAAATAAAGACGAATTCCAGCACTGAAAATGTGTTTACCGATATTACAGAAACTTCGGGAATTAATTATACGCATATCGAAAACACGTTCGAAGATTTTGATTTTGAACCACTTTTGCCTCACCGCTTTTCGCTCGAAGGCCCCCGGATGGCTGTTGGTGATGTGGATAAGAATGGACTGGAGGATCTCTGGATAGGTGGTCCGCATAATATTCCCGGAAAACTGTTTTTGCAGCAGTCGAATGGAGCTTTTTTGGCCAAAAATATGCCAGATTCGGTATATGAAGATGAAGGCGGAGTATTTTTTGATGCTAACGGGGATAAAAATCTTGATTTATACGTTGTTAGTGGTGGTAACGAGTTCAAACCGAATTCGGCGTCTTACCAGGACCGGTTATACATCAATGACGGAAAAGGAAATTTCAAACGGGACAAAGATGCATTGCCGAAAGAGTCCTCTAGCGGTTCGTGTGTCGTTGCCAATGATTTTAATAAAGATGGGGCTGTTGATCTTTTTGTTGGCGGGCGGGTCACTCCGGGATTTTATCCGCTTGCTCCGCGTTCTTACCTGCTTCAGAATGACGGGAAGGGTAAATTTAGCGATGTGACAGCATTGGTCTGCCCCGAATTAATGAATATCGGGCTTGTTACCGCTGCGATCTGGTCCGATTTTGACAATGATGGATGGACTGACCTGATTGTAACGGGAGAGTGGATGGCGGTTACGTTTTTTAAAAATGACAATGGCAAATTAATAAAATGGCAGAAAAATCCTGTGATAGACGAATCAACAGGTTGGTTCTTCAGTATCTCCGAAGGAGATTTTGACAACGACGGCGATATGGATTACATCGCGGGAAACCTGGGGCTGAATAATAAATTCAATACATCACCGCAGACTCCTTTGTCTGTTTACACCAAAGACTTTGACAGGAATGGTACTGTGGAATCCATACACTCTTACTACTTACATGGTAAAGAATACACTGTAGCAGACAGGGATATGATCACGCTGGAGCTGCCTTCCATAAAAAATAAGTTTGATACTTACCAAAAATTTGCGGACGCTGATTTTAACCAGATATTCCCGGAAGAGGATAAAAAGGATGCATTGCACCTTACTGCAACCAGTTTTGCCTCCGTTTATTTGGAGAACAAAGGCAACGGCAAATTTGTGATGACGGCCCTACCCACGGAAGCTCAGTTTTCTGTTGTTCAATCTATTCAGGTCGGCGACTTTGATGGTGACGGGAATCTGGATGCTGTAATCGCGGGAAATTATTTCAGTCCCGATTTTTCGACAGGAAGGTACGATGCCTCTTATGGCCTCCTTTTGAAGGGAAATGGCAATGGCGGGTTTACTCCTGTCCCCGCCTCAGTTAGCGGCATCTCAATTGTTGGAGATGCAAGGGCTACTTCGCTTATCCGTAAAGCAAATTCAACCTGTTTGTTGGTTGGAATCAATTCAGGAAAATTAAAGAGCTTTAAAATAAACAAACAAACCCAATATTAACGATGGTCAGAAGAACGATTTTGTTTTTATTCACGCTTGTTTTTATTCAAGCTTGCCACCAGGGCGGATATACGCCACCCAAAAATGCTTTGTTTACAACGATCTCTTCAGCAGATTGCGGTATAGAATTTCGTAACGATATTACAGATGATTCTGTCTTTAATGAGGCAAGCTACCGCAATATTTACAACGGTGGAGGGGTAGCCATCGGGGATATCAATAATGATGGTTTACCCGATCTGTTTATGACTGCCAATCAGGGGAAAAACAAGTTGTTTTTAAATAAGGGCAATTTTAAATTCGAAGATATTACCGATAAAGCTGGAATACTTAAAGAACAAAAGTGGAGTACCGGGGTTACAATGGCTGATGTTAATGGCGATGGTCTGCTTGATATTTATGTCTGTGCTGCTGGTAATATTGTAGGTGATCGGCGCAAAAACGCCTTGTACATGAATCAGGGAAATTTGATTTTTAAGGAAGAGGCAGATAAATACAAATTGGCCAATGAAGGCGGCTTCCATACCCAGGCCGCATTTTTCGATTATGACCACGACGGCGACCTCGATGTTTTTTTGTTAAGTAATGATGGTTCTGTGCCAACAGGCGCTTTCCCGAATGCTTCGATGCGAAATTACCGGAATTTAAAAACGGGAGACAAACTACTGAGGAATGACAACGGCATTTTCACTGATGTGACAGATTCTTCCGGCATTTTTGGGGCGCCATTCGGTTTTGGGTTGGGAATTATGATTGCCGATTTGAATGGTGACAACTGGCCAGATATTTATATCAGTAACGATTTCTTCGAGAAGGATTATGTGTATATCAATCAACGGAATGGCAAGTTTGCTGAGGTTGGTGACAGCAGTTTGGGGCACATGTCAATTGCCAGCATGGGTGGAGATATTGCTGATGTCAATAATGACGGGATGCCCGATATTTTCACTACCGATATGTTGCCTGAGGATGACTACAGGTTAAAGAAAAATACAAGTTTCGATGGATTTGATGCCAACGCCAGGAAATTTAAAGCAGGTTATCATCACCAGATCACAAGTAATATGCTTCACCTTAATAATGGGGATAATATTTTTAGTGAAATTGCACAATATTCGGGTGTCAATGCTACCGACTGGAGTTTCGGTGCCCTGATATTCGATATGGATAACGACGGATGGAAAGACATAGACGTTTGTAACGGAATGTACCTGGATGTAACAGACCAGGACTATACCGACTTTATTACCCGCCAGGATATGTCTTACTTTTTAAAGGAGAAGTCTTTAACCCAATACCAGCTGATAAAGAAAATGTCAGTCTCGACACCTCTTGCAAATTATGCTTTTCTGAATCAGCGCAACCTGACATTTAAAAACTTTGCTTCTGAATTGGGTCTGGGAGAACCGGGATTCAGTAGTGGGGCCGCTTATGCCGACCTCGACAGGGACGGAGATATGGATCTGGTTGTCAATAATATCAACAGTGAATGTTTCGTTTATCGTAATAATTCAACAGAAAAAGATCATAAGAACTTTCTTAGGGTAAAATTCCAGGGTAAAGGGATGAATACCCTAGGAATCGGCGCTTCAGTTAATATCTACGCAGGAGGGATGATGCAGACTCTTGAGAATTTTCCCACCCGTGGGTTTCAATCCTGCGTAGAACCTGTTCTCATTTTTGGCCTTGATAGTATAAATAAGGTTGACTCCCTGATTGTCAACTGGCCGGATGATAAATCACAACACCTTAAAAACATTGAGGTTAACAAAGAGTTACTCTTAAAACAGGCGGATGCCGATCAGAAATTCATTGCCAGGTGTTTAGTGGGAAACCCTTTGTTCAGGGACGTAACTACTAATTCGATTACCGGCAATATCGTTCATAAGGAAAATGATTTTGTGGACTTTAATATTGAGCGTCTTATCCCGCACATGCTTTCGACGCAGGGACCCAGGATAGCAGTGGGTGACTTAAACGGAGATGGATTGGAAGATTTTGTAATTGGCTCAGCAAAACACGATACAACAAAAGTATTCCTTCAAACTGAAGGTGGTAAAATCAAGCAGCTTTTACCCCAAAAGGCGCTCAGGCAGGATGAAAATTATGAGGATGCCGGGATCGCTTTTCTCGATGCCGACAATGACGGTGACCAGGATATGATCATTGTAAGCGGCGGCAATCTCGATAAAACAGGAAGTATTTTGCTTCAACCCCGTTTTTACCAAAATAATGGCAAGGGCATTTTCGAACGTGATGATAAGAGATTGCCATCCATCAGCGTAAATGCCTCTTGTGTGAAAATTTTGGATTTTAATGGTGACGGCTCTCCGGATATCTTCATCGGCGGCAGGAGCATACCCGGGCAATACGGAGCCAGCCCGAAAAGCTACCTGCTTCGGAATGACCATGGCATTTTTAAGGATGTGACTGTTGAACTGGCTCCCGATCTGCAAAATATTGGCATGGTCACCGATGCTGTTTGGGCAGATATCGATAATGACGGGAAAAAGGAATTAGTCGTGGTTGGTGAGTGGATGCCTATCACCATCTTTAAAAATGAAGATGGTAGGCTGAAATTGTCCCCCGAAATCAATAAACAATTTGCATTTACAAATGGCTGGTGGAACTGTATAAAAGCCGTGGATATGAATAATGACGGCAAACTTGATTTAATAGCCGGCAACCTCGGTCTGAATACCAAAATAAAAGCCGACAGTCTGCATCCTGCCCAACTATATATGAATGATTTTGATAATAACGGAATCCCCGAGAGCATACTTACCTATTACAAAATTGACGGGAAAAGCTATCCCTATTATTTAAAAGAAGATATTGTTTCCCAAATTCCAATACTGAAGAAGAAGTTTTTAAAACATACCGATTATGCGGGCAAAACGATTGAAGAAGTTTTCGATAAACCACAACTGGAATCTGCTGTTGTGAAAAAAGCATTCCTTTTCCAGAGTTGCATGTTCATCAATAGGGGCAACGGAAAATTTGACAGGCAACCCTTACCGGCAGAGGCACAGCTTTCGCCGGTTTATGCCATTCTCGCCGAAGATTTTGATAACGACGGATGGAAAGATATCCTGCTGGCAGGCAATTTGTTTGGATTAAAACCTGAATTAGGCCGGTACGATGCTAATTACGGAACTTACTTTAAAGGACTTCCCAACAATAAACTTGAATACAAGACTCCTGCAAATTCAGGATTCTTTTACAAAGGGGAGGCAAGAGATCTTGTAAGTATTAAGAATTCTGCTCAGAAGAAGCTGATCATTCTTGCCCGCAATAGTGACTCCTTAATGATATTTGAGAATATTACCCATTGAGGTTTTAAGGCAGATTAAAGGTTAATTCTATTTCTCAATTCTGGAAAACGTTCCGTTTGAAGATGTGGATTTGGCCTGGCTTCTCTTTTGATAGCAGTTTAAGTAAACCTTTATAAAAAAATGTTGTTTGTTAGACAGGTTTCAAAGTTGCCATTCATTACAAGATGCATTCTACAAATTATTAATCTGATTCAATTTGATTTTTTATCTTTATCGAAGTAAAAACAAAATAAATGACAAAAGAGACTTCAATAAAATTATTTGAATCAAAAAAGATTAGAGTCCATTGGGATAATGAGCAAGAAAAATGGTTTTTCTCAATTACTGATATTATTGAGACATTGACAGGAAGTCCCAATCCTCGAAGATATTGGAGTGATTTAAAACGGAAGTTGATTAAGGAAGGATTTAATCAGTTGTACGAAATTATCGTACAACTGAAATTAGAATCAGCGGATGGTAAAAAGTATGAGACAGATTGTTCAGATACACAAGGATTACTAAGAATTATACAATCGATACCATCACCTAAAGCAGAGCCATTTAAATTATGGTTAGCGAAAGTGGGATATGAAAGAATTGAAGAAACAGAAGACCCGGAATTGGCATTTGATAGAGCAATGGAAACATATCTAAAAAAAGGGTATTCAAAAAACTGGATAAATCAACGATTAAAAAGCATTGAGGTTCGGAAAGAGTTGGCTCGTAAAATCGGTCTGTTACCTTACACAAAACGGAGTCAGGTCAAGGGTATTTATTTTGCAATCTCTGGGAGCTTGGGTTATTTCCCGGTTGTAACGAATGTATTACGTAGAGGATCAGTCGATTAAATGCAATGATTGTTTGTCAGGAATTTACAGTTAGGGTATTTTGCTTACGTAATTCCAAGAATATCGCAACAATCTAATTATGAGACACTATCAATTTTATTAATTGATCAGGCAGAAGGTCTAAATTGGTTTAAAACAATTGGATATGGTCTCTCAATATTACTAATATTCATTTTCAATACTGCTTATGGATTTATCCTTCTTAAATAGAGCGCATCGATCGATTATACTTCTACTTTTAGCCGTAATCCACCTTTCGTGCCGGCAAAATACACCACTTCTCGAGCAGGTAAAATCGTCCCATTCGGGGATCCATTTTAATAACCTGATTGTAGAGAACGATTCGATCAACCAGTTGGATAACGGGAACGTATTTAATGGCGGCGGTGTGGGAATAGGTGATTTTAATAACGACGGATTACCTGACCTCTTTTTCTCTTCCAATCTTGGCTCCTGCAAATTATATCTCAATAAGGGAAACTTTAAATTTCAGGATATT
>JAAFHB010000493.1 GCA_010906965.1 Mariniphaga sp.
TTTGATGTCGGACCATCCTGCATGAACTCATGAACCAATTTTTTGAGGTCGTTCATATCCTTTTTCATATCGAATAAGACTTTATACAGAATCTCACGCTCGCTTGTGAAAGTTTTTTCATCCAAACCCTTGTTGTATAGCGCCGGCAATACACCGATGTTTTCAGATGGGAGATAATGTATCAGACTTGCGGCAGAAATCTCCCGGGCGGTTTCGATAATCGAAATCTGCTCGGTAATATTTTTCAACTGCCTCACATTTCCTGGCCACCGGTAATCGAGCATCACTTTCTGAGCATCGTCGGTGAGCCTGATCGAAGGCATTTTATATTTTTCGGCAAAATCGGAAGCAAATTTACGGAACAGCAACAATACGTCACCCTCCCGATCACGAAGTGGCGCAATCTTAATCGGAACTGTATTTAAGCGATAATACAAATCTTCGCGAAACTGTCCATCTCTGATTGCTTTTGTCAGATCAACATTGGTTGCTGCGATCACACGCACATTGGTTTTCTGAACCGTTGATGAGCCAACCCTGATAAATTCGCCCGACTCCAAAACCCTTAATAGCCGGACCTGCGTTGAAATTGGAAGCTCACCTATTTCATCCAGAAAAAGTGTTCCACCATCTGTCACTTCAAAATAACCTTTCCGATCGGTTAATGCTCCGGTAAAGGATCCTTTTTCGTGTCCAAATAGTTCTGAATCTATTGTTCCTTCAGGGATTGCACCACAGTTGATGGCAATATATTTGCCATGTTTGCGATGCGAAAAACTATGAATAATCTGTGGAAACGATTCTTTTCCAACACCACTTTCACCACTGATCAATACCGACAAATCGGTTGGAGCGACCTGAATAGCAACCTCTATCGCACGGTTTAATTCGGGTGCATTTCCGATGATTCCAAACCGCTGTTTTATCTCCTGAATATCCATATTATAGATACAAAATTTTGGACTACAAATTTATAATTAATCCGTTAATAATACGTTTTCTACTTTTTACGATTGCGTTTGTATTGTACCTACGTTCCGGAAATCAATTTTTATAAAAATACACCTAATCTGACCGCTATGATTTACCAATGAACTATTTTTGTAAAAAATTTGAAACCAAGAGCATGAATTTTATTGTAATAATCCCTTCCCGCTACGAATCGACCCGTTTCCCCGGAAAACCTTTGGCCGATATCGGCGGAAAAATGATGATCCAACGTGTTTACGAGCAAGCCTCAAAAGCCATTGAAGAAGTTTGGGTGGCGACAGATGATGAACGCATCGTTGACGCGGTTAAAAGTTTTGGCGGAAATGTTGTAATGACTTCTAAGGCACACAGGAGCGGCACCGACCGCTGTGCGGAGGCTGTTTTAAAAGCTTCGGAAATTACCGGCAAAACCTACGATGTGGTGATAAATGTTCAGGGAGATGAGCCGTTTATGCAGCCACATGAAATTGAATTAATTACAGAATGCTTTATAGATTCGCCCGGTACTGAAATCGCTACGCTGATTCAGCCGATTCTTAAGAACGAAGATATCTTCAGGCCTGATATGGTCAAAGTTATCCTTGATAAAGAACAAAATGCCACTTTTTTTAGCCGTTCGCCAATTCCGCATATTTTTGGGGTCGACGAATCAAAATGGCTCGAAAACTATCCGTTTTATGGTCATGTCGGACTTTACGCCTATCGCAACGACGTTCTGCAGAAACTGGCAAAACTGACTGAGGGACTACTCGAAAAAGTTGAATCACTCGAACAGTTGCGCTGGTTGGAGAACGGTTTTAAAATTAAAACCAATGTCACAGATTCGGATAATTTTGGAATTGACACGCCTGAGGATCTTGCCCTTGCAATCGCAGGTGGAATAGAAAAATATTATATCTAAACTTTACTAAATTTGTGAGTCTGCTGCCCATTAATAATACATGCCATGAATACGCCGGAAATTGTTAAAAATGATCCCTATCTTCAACCTTTCGAAGCCGACTTCATCCGTTGGGAGGAGAAATTACATGCAAAAGAGGCCGAACTTTTAGGTGGAAAATCGCTGATTGATTTTGCTTCAGGGCATCTTTATTTTGGTCTT
>JAAFHB010000089.1 GCA_010906965.1 Mariniphaga sp.
TCGCATATCTTTGAAATATCAGGTCAGCGATAAAAGGTTACTTTGAAGTAGTGGAAACGGGGAAAGGCTCTTAGCTGAGTAAGGAACCGGATCATTCAAACCTTCGGGTTTGCACAACTGAAGAGTCAGAGGTTGGACGAAAAGAGCAATCTTATTAGTTCAGTCAACCCCGAAAAACGCTTGTCGTTCATTAAAAGGTTGAGTTAAGACCGGAAGAAAAAGGAGACGCAAGTTTCTTCAAGTATTCCAGGGAACTGGAAAGCTGAAAAGCCTTAAATATTCCGTACAGGAGAAGTTCAGACCGCAAGTGATGTTCCACCCTGTATTCTGTAAAACACTCCGTCCCGGAAGGTTTACCGCAAGGAACAACCGAAAGGACAGCCGGAAGGTGTTGCTGTAAAAAGCAAAACCCGAAAGCGATGGGTTGAATAATAAATCGACAGAATGCGTAAGCACGATGAAGATCAAAATGCGACCAACCACATAACCGTAGCCTGACGCCGTGGCTGAAGCAATTCAAAAGCGACGAAATGGGAACCACTCGAAAGGGTCGTTCCCATTTGTGTTTTATAGAGCACCCCAGATATTTGCGATCCTCCATCCAAAAAATTTATTGCTTTTTGCCTAACCACATCAGTGCGTCGATCACTAATTTATTCTGAACAGGGTTAGCGAAGGTGAAAGAAAGCTCCTTATTGGTGCCCCCGTCATAGTCTATGTCGTTATGCCCCATATTCATGTAAAGCATCCGGTATTTTGTGTTGGTCCACACAACAGGATAGTCACCATCGTGCCATATCTCCCATAGTTTAGGGCCTGTTCCAAGCGGAAAACTTGATGGATCAATAGAAATAAGCACCTTTATATCGGGATTTTTCCGCAAATCATTTTTCCAGCTGTACCATTCATTCGGAGAGGCTTTAAAAGTTGCCGGCAGATTTTTGGTGGCAGAATGTTTCATGTCCTCAACCCGCAAAATAGCAGAAGTTGGCTTCCAGGTATTTCCTTTATACTCACCCGATCCTAACATTTCATGATAATACCAGTCCCAGTTCTGAGGAAAATCCGATGGCGTAAGTGCGAAAGCCGCAAAATGAAATCCAATCCACGCTCCTCCCAGCTTCATATATTTCTCAAAAGCAGCGCGTTGCTCCGGTTTATCGGCGCGTATCAAGAAATACAACAACATCATATTTTGAGAGGAAATCCAGGTTCAGATTGTCCCAATTATTGGTTGAATCATACGCGGCGAACGCAAAAAAGACAGCGAAGCGATGATTATCGGCGACCAGTCGTTCACCTACCTGAAGCAAGCGCTTGACGAAAACCGCGGTTGCGGCAAGTATGTATTCTGGCGTAATCCCGACCGTTTTAAAGGGTATATAAGCGATTACTGGAGAGCAACCAACGCTGCCAAAGAAAAGGAAACTCCGGCAGAAACATAATCTCGGTCATGCACAAAAAACTCCCATTTGCGGAGTTTTTTGTGTCCTGTTTTAATTAAAAGCAACCTTTTAAATGTTTTCAGCAACCTCAATTCAATACTGTTATTCTGTTTAAAATTGGGCAACCTCAGTCTTGCAGGATGCAGAAACCCTTAACAGGACATAGCTACCTTTAACAGGACGGTAAAAAACCCAACTGGACGGATCAAACTTTAACAGGGCAGTGAAAAACTTAACAAGACGGCAAAAAAACTAACAGGGCGGCAAAATACTTAACGAATATCCAAACTATCGTTGCGCAGCCACAAAAACCTTCGACAACCTATACAACAGTTCTTTAAAATTAGTTTATTTTGAAGGATGTTTAAATCAACAAGATGCTACCAGAAGAGAAAAATATCTAAAATCTGGCAATGGGAAAATTTATCGTCGAAATAGGTTAAGCAATTTTTTTGATCAAATAAAAAGTCTGCTCGATAATTTGGATATTTAATTTAATATTTTCACTTTTGTTAGGATAATCATAAAACATTTTAAAATGAGCAACTACCTAAATCGTTCAGAAAAGTCTATTCGTTTGATAAATTTTTGTTTACGACTCTTTAGGTATTCAATCTAAACCAAATATTACCACCATAGTGGCGGTTACAGACTCGTTGGCATTAATTGTATGAGAAAAGATTACCCTTGATGAATTCATCTGAATTCGTGAATATTTGTAACTTTATGCCAGATTTAAAGACAAAGAACATGAATACTATTCAACTGAGACAAGAACTAATTCATAGGATATCAAGAATTGAAGACATTGACTTTCTTAATGCCATTAAAACCATTTTGGACTACAAGAAAAATGAGACCTTTATTGAATTAACAGCTGAACAGGAGAAAGAACTACTTTTTGCAAGTAAAGAAGGGAAAAAAGGGAATGTGATTTCACAATCAGAAATGGATCAAAAAGTAGAAGAATGGCTAAGCGAGAAATAATTTGGACAAAAGTTTCCGAAATTCAGTTACAAGAAATTCTTGAATTCTTCACAAAAAGAAACAAAAGCAGACTATACTCAAAAAAACTTTATAAAAAATTTAAGACAGAAATTAAAATCGCAGCGAAAAACCCCGAATTTGGAATAAAAACAAAACTAGACCAGATTAGAGGATTGATAATTGAAGATTATATTATATTTTACGAAATACTTGAAGATAGAATAATGATCCTAAAAGTTTGGGATTGTCGACAGAATCCAGACAAACTAAATATTCCGAGATAAACAACAACTAATGCCAACATCGCATATTGCCAAAGTCTTGCTTCACTCCTAATCGCAATATTTCACTCCGCTCCAAAATTTGTATATACCGAAACATAACTTAACCGAACCCGCCACATGGCACTATGCGCACCGTTGTCCCTTGAAAATCATATTAAAAATAGTCTCCTTCCCAGGCGTTCCGCCGTGAAGCCACATAATTTGCCGCGAGAGGCTTAGTCCGTGCCTGAACCGTTCTCGCAGTTTAGTGAAGAATGGCACAATGTGACAACCGTTCGCGACCAGCCAAACTCGTTTGTCATTAGAGATCGTTCATCTCCATGTATCTCCGAAAAACGAAATACATGGAGATAATCTTTCAAATCTTATCCTTATAAAGATCCTTTGGATTTACAATGGCAAGTTCATAAAGAAATTCGCCTATTTTTTCGGTTATCAGCTTGAAATAGGTTTCCCCTTTTTCTGCTGTTGCAAGGGCGGGATTTCCGATTCCGGTGTCTTTGGTCACTTTGGTCCATTGACGCTCGGCCCAGGCCCAACCTTCGTTAAGCGCAACAACACTGAAAACGCGTGCATTCCCTTCACCGGCCTCAGATAAGGGTAGGACGAGTTCAGGAGTCAAATACTGCATAAAACTGGTTTCAACCTCTCCTGCATGTTCTCCCATATCCTCAAAATAATGTTCTGCCCCCGGAATTTTAAACCAGTTGCACTGACAAATAAACATATCGGGGAAAAGCAAATTCAATTCACGAATCATCTGTTTAAAGTCGTTTCCGCCATGCGTATTCATGATTACAAGTTTATGAACTCCCTGACGATCAAGAACTGTTATCAGATCTTTCAGAATCATCATCTGAGTACCTGGATTCAGGTTCATATCAAATTTCACATCGGGTTGACCGGTATTGACACCGAAAGGGATTGTAGGAAGTACCATTACTTTTGCACCGCGGTTATAAGCAATTTGTGCCGATTCGGCCGCAATACGATCGGCAAGAACATTGTCCGTCCCATAAGGAAGATGATAATTATGAGCCTCAGTCGCTCCCCATGGTAAAACAGCCAGGTCAAAATCAGCCTGTTTTACTGCCTTCCAATTTGTTTCTGCAAGAAGATATGGATGCATAATATATTTTGATTTAAGCCATAAAATTACTAAAACTCAGCCAGACTCAAATGATTATATCATTTCATTTATTGTGCAGATTCAACTAATTGTTATATTTCCTAAATTTAATGTGTCAAACCCAAGTGTAAAATGAAGCACATTCTTTTAACAACATTCGCTCTTATTATTTGGATCTCAGAAACATCACCACAAAATCACGAAGTCATGAAGGACAGAAAGCCAGCAGTTGCGGGGACATTTTACCCTGCAACTAACACAGCGTTGAAGCATCAGATGATAATTCTGTTCGAAAACATACCAGAAACTACCGAAAACGATGTGGCTGCATTAATTGTACCTCATGCAGGATATGTATTCTCGGGTGAAGTAGCGGCTTCAGCTTATGCCAAAATCAACAGACAGGCACGATACAAGAATATTTTTATCATCGGACGATCGCACCGCAAATTTTTTGACGGCGTGAGCATCTACCCAAAGGGTAATTATATCACGCCGTTAGGTGAAGTCAAAATAAATGATAAGACAACCTCGCAACTGATTGAGAAACACAGTTTCATTTATTACGACGAAGAGGCAGATCGTACCGAACATTCGCTCGAAGTACAACTTCCATTTCTGCAGTATTGGTTATACAATGATTTTCAAATAGTCCCGTTAATTATTGGGAGCGATGATCCCGGTATATACGAAAAACTTGCGGAAGCCCTGATGCCATGGTTTAATGCTGATAATCTGTTTGTGATCAGTACCGATTTTTCGCACTACCCGACTTATGAGACCGCAGTTAAAACAGATGCAGAAACCGCAGACGCGATTGTTGCAAATGATTCTGAAAAACTGAAAGAATGCTGCAACAGAAACAGTCGGTTTTCAGGAAAAAATCTGCAAACAGGACTTTGTGGCGCAGCAGCCGTTCAAACATTGCTGCATCTTACACAAAATAACCCTGATATCACCTTCAAAAAAATTACTTATAAAAATTCGGGGGACGTTCCGGAAGGTGATAAAAACCGGGTTGTCGGATACTGGGCCATTGCGGTGATGAGAAATAAAACGGAAATAAGTATCAGCGCTGAGGATAAACTTGCAATGTTGAAGCTGGCAAGGGAAAGTATAACCAGGTATCTTATCTATCCTAAAAGTGAAGTTTTAAAACCGATCTCTTCAGCAATTATGAACGAACATTTCGGGGCCTTTGTAACTTTGAAGAAAGAGGGCAAACTTCGCGGCTGCATCGGTCGATTCGAACCATCAACATCACTTTATCAAACAATTACAGAGATGGCGATAGCGGCTGCAACACGTGATTCACGTTTTGATCCCGTCACAATCAAAGAAATCAGCCAGATAAAAATTGAAATCTCTATCCTGACACCGCTTAAAAAGATAAATTCCATTGATGAAATTGAGCCTGGAAAGCATGGCATTTATATCAAAAAGGGATTAAACAGTGGAACTTTTCTTCCACAGGTTGCTACAGAAACCGGCTGGACAAAGGAGGAATTCCTGGGGCACTGTGCCCGTGATAAGGCCGGAATCGGGTGGGAAGGATGGAAAACTGCGGAGCTTTATACCTACGAGGCGATTGTCTTTGGAGAAGAATAAATTATCTTCATTGAAATCCGTGAAAACCGAATAACCAACGGAAAAATTATTTTTCCAGTTGAAATCTCAAATAGGCATTTTTCTTTGAGTTTTGATTGACTTCAAATCAGGTTGAACTGTGCAGCAAGCCTGACCAGGTTAGCGGTATTTTTAACATCGAACTTTGCAAGTAAACTGTTTCGATGCGTATCGACTGTGGTGGTACTGATAAATAGTTTCTCAGCAATTGCATGATTGGTAAGGCCTTCAGCAATGAGCTGAAGTACTTCTTTTTCTCTTCGTGTAATAACAGGAATTCGTGCATCTTTATTTTCGCGTATCGTCCTGGCCGCCTCACCACTTAAAAACGATTCGCCTTTTACCACCGTTTTAATGGCTTTCACAATCTCTTCCTGACTGGCATTTTTCAACAAATAGCCTGAAGCTCCATTCTGAATCATTTTCTGAATATAGCTTTGCTGGTTAAACGAACTGAGTCCCAAAATCTGGATGTCAGGATATTTTGCTTTAATTTCTTTGCATAAATCAATGCCGCTTTTATCGGGAAGGTTGATATCCAGTAATAAAACATCAGGCTGCTGTTGCCGGATGAATGCCATACACGATGCGGCATTCGTGGCATGCCCCATCCATTCAAAACTTTTCTCCTGAAGGAGCAACGATCGGATCCCTTCAACTACCATGTAATGATCGTCGGTGATAAATATTTTGATTGCCATTTTGATTTTGCGTTTTAAATTAAAAGTTCAATTCAATCTGAACGGAAGTGCCTTCTCCTTCTTTGGATCTGATGTCCAGTTTGCCTTTCAGAAATTCGACCCGGTTTTGAATATTTGCCCAACCAATGCCCATGTTGGTTTTTAGAATGCCGGTATCAAAACCTTTGCCATCATCTTCAACAGTGACCGAAAGCATGGCGTTCGAATTCGTAACCTGTACGATGGCTGAACTGGCATGTGCATGTTTCATCACATTATTCAACAGCTCCTGAACTATGCGATAGAGCGTAATGGCAACAGTAGGATTAATCGAAATGTCTTCCATTCCCAACGATTGATAGTTGACTTTTAAAGCGCCACTCTGGTTGATGTCGTTGCAGAAATCATTCAAAGCAGTATTCAGTCCGAAGCGAATCAGGGCTTCCGGCATCATATTATGGGCCACGCGACGCATTTCGCGGATCGAACTATCCAGCATATCCATACTGCGTTCAAAAGTCTGCGCATTGTCGGGTGTCATGACCAGATTTCCCTTCATGCTATTCATTGAGAATTTCACACCGCTCAACATACCTCCAAGACCATCGTGTAAATCTTTCGCCAACCTGATCCGCTCCTGTTCTTCACCTTTTAAAACGGCCTCGGTGGAAGACAATTGCTTTTCCATTTCAAGTTCAGATATTCGTTGCTGATGTAGTTTTTGTTTTTGCTGGTAAGTACGGTAGTAAAGAGACGAAAAAATTAACAAGGTGGCAGCAGTGATCATCAACATATAGTTAATCGTGCTTTTCCGGCGTAGCTGAATTTTCTGAAGTTTCATCTGGTTGTCTTTCTTCTCCGATTCATATTTTTTCTCATACTCGGTACTGCTTTTTACAACCTGCTCATTTAAAAAAACTTCCTGAATTGAATCTGAGATTCTCTTTGCAGCAAATGCGGTTTTAAAATCTCCATCCTTCGCAGCAATGTATGAAAGCACTATGTAGCTGTTTTTCATTTCATCACGAAGTGTATCTTTTGTTGCAATTTCAATTGCATCGTCAATGTATTTTTTTGCAATTGTGTTCATTCCGCTAAAATAATTGGCATAGGCCACATTGGATAGGGCACTGGCAACCAATTGCCGGCTTTGTAATTCCCGGGCCAAAGACAAAGACTTTTCCGACGCTTTAAGCATCTCGCCAAACTGACCTTTGGAAGCGAATAAATTAGCGACATAACCGTTGATCACTGCTTCGGCATATTTATCATTTAACCTGACAGATTCTTTTAACGCCATATTGTAATAATACATGGCACTGTCGCTCAAGTGAAGACCTTCATAATTCTGACCCAAGGTGGAATAGACCCGGTTGATGTAATCATTTCGTTTATGATGCTTTGAATAAATCTGAACAGAAAGCAAGGCATATTCAACAGATTTTCTGTACTGCTTGAAATTGTAATAACAATTGGCCAGATTATGGTATGCCTGAGATAATTTTGAAGAATCATGAACTGCCTCCGCCACATTTTTAACCTGTAAACTATATTCGAGTTGCTCCTCCAGTTTTCCAAGGTATCCATTGATAATCCCAATACGGTTAAGTATGACAATAACCAGCGTTGAATCCTTCAATTGCCTGGCTAAAGCAAGCCCTTTTTTACTTTGTTCCATTGCATTGCTGTAATCTCCTTTGGTAAAGGAAACAACAGAAATCTGGGAATAGTAGTGATAAAGACCTTTTGTGAATTTTATGGATTCGGAAAGCGATCTGGACTTTTCTAAATAATAGTCTGCAGAATCCTGGTTGTTTGTTTCATAACTATCTGCTATGTGTAATAAAAGCATTGCCTTACCTGTATCTGACCTGGCTGCCACCAGCAAATGAAGCAAGCTATCTGGTTTCGTCAACTTTTGAGCAAAAACAGTGCTTAATAAAAGTAGAAATACACTTATAAACAGAAATTTTTTCATCGATTGAATTTAATCTTTTTCTGAATACAAATTAACCAAATCGCTAAAGAAGACCATATCCCCTTTTTCCATGATTTTTAATGCCTTACGCAAATATCGTGTTTTTACAGGATATTGAACCAATTTAATTAGATAGATATTTGCTTGTAAATATTAAAATAGAAAATCATGAAAAAACCTTTTCAACTCTGGCTTCTATTTATTGTAACTATCCAGTTACATGCTCAAACGGGTTCTTTTGTGAATGGAATATTTATCGCTCCACCGGGCGCAACTATTGTTTTGCAAAACAGCAATGCTGATATCCTTTCGTTGGTTACCAAAAAGGACACCAGTGTCGCCGGCAGAATCGTTTTTAAATTTCCGAAATCACTTGCTGCCGGCGCAAAATACAATGTTTCGGTTAAAACCGGACCTGCCGGGATGGTAAGTAAAATAACCAACGGAAATGGTGTTCTAGCACAAACCGGTAATGGGGTGAAGGTTGAATGCGACTATAAATACGACCTGGTCAGCCGCAGCACAAAGGATGCAAATTTCAGCACATTCTATGAAGGTGGTTCGCCTGTAGTGGCTGGTGGGAACAATGAAGAGGGACGATATGTCGCATTTGTTTCCAACAGTGAAAAATTTGGTGGCACAAGCGGGAAACACAGGCAGATTTTCTGGCGCGACCGTAACACCGGTAAAACAATGCTGGTAAGCCGTGGCACAAAAGGAGAAGAAGGCGACAACGACAGTTATGCTCCTTCCATGTCGATGGACGGCCATACTATGGCTTTTGAGTCGAATGCTACCAACCTGATTGATGGCGATAAAAACGGGGTAAAGGATGTTTTTGTTTGGGATAGTTCAACTGGTAAAATTCAACGTGTTAGTATTGGACCCGGAGGAGTTGAGGCAAATGGCGAAAGTTTTGAGCCTTCTCTATCAACCGGTGAGATCGCCTACACTTCTTCTGCCAGCAACCTTGTTCCGGGAGTCGATGCCGGTTCAATGGTCAATGTTTATTGGCGGAACCTGACTACCGGAGAACAAAAAATAATCAGCGTTGATTACAAAACGAGAAAAGGCGGAGGTGGCTCAAGACCTTCAATAAGCATGGTATCGGGTGACAGTACAAAAATCGCATTTCACTCGGCATCGCCCGATCTGGTTAGAGGCGACAATAACGGTTTCTGGGATATTTTTCTTTACAGTAAAAACAAACCACTCAAACGCATCAGCCTTACCTATAAGGGTGAGGAACGAAACCAGGGGAATGAAAGCGCTACCCGCGATGTAAGGCCTTCTATTTCAGGCAATGGTCGTTACGTTGCATTTACCACAACTGCCACCAATATGGTTCCGGATGATAAAAATAATTCTCAGGATGTATTTGTTGTTGATACCTGGAATAGTACCATAGTAAGGGTTAGTGTAGATTCAAAAGGCATTGAAGGAAACGGCGATACCCCAATCGGGCAAGGTGAAAAAATTGCGATCAGTTACGACGGGAAATGGACGGCATTTAATTCGAAAGCTAAAAACCTGGGTGCTCCGGATTACAATTTCTTTATGCATAATATCGATACCGGTGAAACAAGAGCAGTTACAACCGGAAGCGATGGTTGCTTAACTACACAACCAGTCATGTCAATTAATGCCAGTTATGTGGTGTTCGGAATGTGCCCAAAACTGGATAGCAGGTTCCAGTCGAGCGGAATTTTTGCGGCATACACTGGCATTGCCGGAACACGGTTCAGTGATCAGTCGGAAGTGATTAAAAAGTAATGTACAAAACTAAAATACAATGAAGAAAAATCTGTTCATCGCCCTGTTTCTGCTTTCGGTAACTGTAACATTTGCTCAGACCAAACCCAAACAAACGCCCACAGAAAAAGCGCCAGCCCAGCAGGATATGCAGGATATGATGAAAGAGGCACAAAAGATGATGGATGGTTTGAGTCCGGAAATGAAAAAGATGATGGAAAATTCAGGGATGAAAGTACCGGATATGAAAACCGTCGGAAACAAAACTTCCGGAGTTACAGATGGTCAACTTCAAAAAGCTATGGAGGATGAAAATCGTCTTGTGCCGGTAAAAGATATGGCGAGGATTTCAGCTATTTCTAAAACTGCTTTATCCGAAGCATCACTGCCCGTCTTTTTAACGTCAGTCCATAGCAAGGTAATTTCACAACTAAAACCGGAAGCAAAGCAAAAAGGGGAAGAAATTTACCAGATGATTAAAAAAGAGTATTCAACTGATGTTGCCACCGGCAATACCGCAGCAAGTCTCTGGATGCTCGGCAAAGCAGAACTGGCCATCTACATGATGGGAAAAGTCTGCGTGGATAATCCATCGAATTCAAACAATCTCAGCAACTATGCTTCAATGCTGTCGATGAGCGGGGCCGAACAACTTGCGATTCCTATACTCGATAACCTAAACAAGCGTTTCCCGGAGAACAGTACCATCCTCAATAATTTAGGTCAGGCCTGGTTTGGTTTGGGTGACATTGAGAAAGCCGAAAAGTATATCGACAACGTCATCCGGATCTATGCCTACCATCCGCAGGCCAACATTACGAAATCATATATTGAAGAGAGTAAAGGTCATAAAGCGGAAGCTGTTGAGGCAATGAAAAAATCGGTCAAACATGCCTACACTCCTGAAAAAGAAGACAGATTGAGGAAGATGGGATACAAACTTCAGGGGAAAGATGTACCGTGGCCTTTTAAAATTAACCCCGATCCCTTAGGATTAAGTGCATTCAGACATCCTAAATTTCCAGCATCTGTTGACGAATCCATTGTATTAGAGGAAGATTGGGCTCAGTTCAAAAGGGAATGCACATCTGAAATTACAAAATTGAATTTTCAATTTAAACAGGCTGAAGAATTTTCGATCAGGGAGGATGAAAAAAGAAAGAAGGAAGCTATGGATGAAGTAAAAAATGCTATAACCGGCAAAAATACAACAGGTAGCGTAACCATACTTCCGTTTTTTTCACAGAAGGCAATACTAAAACTTGAGGAAAAAAATGCTGACAAAGATGGCAGTACAAAATTCAAATACATAAGAGCAGTTGAGGATCTGACTGACTATGTGAAATCAAGAGCCATCGTACAACAAACCTATGAAATTGAGATAAAAAAATTAAATGAGCGTGAAGATGATCAGTTAGGACAGGGAATGGCCAACAAGGACTTTTGCCCGCAAAAAAAAGACCTGGCTAATGTTTTTCTGGTAACCTATAATCCTGGATTGCAACAAAAATGGGATGAGTTTCTAAAGATAACCCGTCAGCAAATTAGCGACGACGCTTATTAGAGTCAGTATGTACTATGGCCCGACCAGTTTGAAGTAAAAAAAATAAATCTGAAAATCAGCTATCTGGGAGCACTTAAAGATGCATCTTATAAATCGATAACCTCCTTTGAATGCAATCCGATACCGATTGAGCCCAAAGTGAGCAAACTGGGTGAGTTTGATGATATGCATTGTGAATACCACAGTAATTTCACTTGCCCTGTGGGTTCAATAAGAATTGATTGCAGCCGAATGACCACTGAGCTTGATCTGAAAATACTAAAACTGGGATTGAAGCAGGATATGAACAAAGAAACTTTTGGTGACCAGTACATGAGTTGCTCTGTTGAGCTTAGTGCAGCTACTGGTGTAGGATTCAATATGGGCCCTTTGAAAGCAGAAGTATCCGCAGGTGTAGGTGCCAGAGCCGAATTTGACAGAAACGGTTTGAGAGATTTTATTTTAAAAGCTTCAGCTGGAATAAGTGCTGGTACCGACGTCATGGATGGAGCTTCAATGCTTGGTGTCGGAGCAGGCGATTTATCAATCGACGCAAATGTGACAGGCCAAATAAGCATTCTGAGTGGTAAGTCTTCTGTTGAAGGTGGCGGAATGTTGGAAGGTGTAAATAAGTTGTAGCGGTAGTTTAATGATTAACGAATTGAGAATAATGTTGAATAAACAATTTTAAAAGATGAGAAGAATCATATTCACTTTAATTGCTGTTTTCATTGTTTCTGCGTCATTTTCCCAGGCGGTGGTTGTTCCGCGCGAAACACTGGCCGACAGTACACTTGGCTGGATAAAGGTCTATAACTTTCCACCGGCAACCAAACCTGTCTTGAGGGATGATCGCACTTACTCCGTTCGGCAGCTTTCAATCTGCAATGAATTTGCTAACTGGATACAAGCCAGTTATATGCCAAAAGGTTCATTAGGTGATGTCAAGAAAGCGGCATTGGACAAGTTAACCCCATACAACCAGATTAAAAAAGCATTGCCGCAAAGTTACGGTGCTTATGCTCTGTCATATATTAGTTTAAAGCGGAATCAGCAGGGCAGACTGGAGCCATACGATGCCACCTCTTTTAACTGGAGCATATATGCCAATGGTGAAATTGGTGACTATGTAGATGTGATTTGTACACCCGAACAATACTATTTTTATATACCCGGCGAAAATGAGTCTGAAAATATGCAATCAGATGGATATCTGGCCGATGCAAGAAAACTTTTTGATTATTCCAGGCACCCCGTCTTAAAAAATTATATTTATTATTATCAGCCTAAAGGGATACGAACCTCTCCAATGTTTGTAGTATTGCTGTGCAAGGATAACAAACTTCCATATGTGCAAATTACCAAAGGAGAATACCTTGATCAGTTAGCCGGAGCTATCGAACGGAAATATGGTAATGACATTGAAGAGGTGAAGAAAAATTGGGAAGAAGGCAAAACCCGGGATAAAGTTTTACTGGAAACTGCGGATAAGCATCTGCAAGTAGTTGCTATTTTCAATGAAAACAAGGAGAAATATAAAAATCGTCTTCAGGAAAAAGCGACTGTTTACACAGAGCAGCCAAATGAATTTTTATCTGAGGGTGTTGATCTTTTTGAGGGTACCGGAAACAGTAGTTATAAATATCCTATCTACAAGTACGACCCGGCAAAAGCGGCATTGACGAAAACAGATCAGCCACAGTGGATAGTGATCAGCTGGGACCTGGAAGGGTCTAACCTTTCTGAGCCATATCTGAAGCACATGCACGAATCCATTATCAGCAATTTTAATTTTGACTATGTCTATAATTATTTCTTTTACCCTGAAAAAGTTAAAGGACAATCCTATAAACCACTTCGTTCCCCGCTCTTCAAGGAAGAAGTCGTTGCCGTAGAAGCCTCCGTGGCTGCTAAAAAAGCTATTGCCGATAATAGCGTTTATTTCTTCGACGATTTTTCGACCACCGGCATTGGCAAAAAGCCAACAGGCTGGAATTCAAAACTTAATGATAAAGGTATTCCCGTTATCGTAACAACATTAAATGGAGAGACAGGCAACTGGTTAGAAATAAAAGGGAACAGCGTTTTGCTTAGCAGTGTTAAAAAACCATTACCGAAAAATTTCACGTTATCTTTTGATGTAGCAGTACCTGAAAATTTTACCTGGGGCGCCAAATCATTAAAGATTAACTTGTCCCGGCAAAAACCGGACGGAACCGATGAAGCCTCTGTTATTTTATCGATCAAACCTGGTTATAGTGGTGGCACCGATGGATCTGCCTATGTTGAAACAAAACTGCCAGCCGGTTATTCTTCAGGAGGTTCATTTGTGGCGCCTGGTTTTTCTGTAAACAAAAAGATAAACCGGATTTCAGTAGCCATTAAGAAAAATGGTGAGCAACTGGAAATATGGATTGATAAAAACAAAGTAGCTGAATATAGCAAAGGCGTTCCGGATGATTTGGTATTCAACGCGCTTTCCTTTTCAATGATCCGCAGCGACGGGGAAACAGAGAAATACTTTGTCAGCAATATTAAAATCACTAAAAATTAAACTATCGCATTGTAAATGAATGTAAAAACTATTTTAATCTTTTATGATGAAATACCTCTTAATCCTGATCTTTGTAAGCATCAACATGATTTCTTACAGTCAAAAAAAAGTTGTTCCGGCATCACAGTCTGCCTCAACAGGTATATTACTGCCACGCGGCAGTAAGCAGGACAGCCGGATGTTCACTGTTATTTCGGCCCAGGTATTACTCGACGAACAGGGTAAAAAAGCCGGAACAGGGGTGAAAAATCCCGAAATTTATTACCTGCCCTCTGTTGGGGTATCCGGCTATAACACAGATTCACTGATGAATGCAGTGAGACTTGCCGGTTGGATTTATACTCCGGATCCATCTGACATTAAATATGGCTGGTTGAAAAAAAGCAATCGGAATATGATCGTTTACTTTTCAACAGATAAAAATGAAACTAATTTCTATCTGGCAGAGTGCGACAAAGTGCCGGGAGCTGCTCCCACCCCATCCAATCCGGTTAACGCAGCAAAAGCACCGGAAGTAAAAACTCAGGGTTTTGCACCGACTGTTCAGCAACAACCAAATCAACCGCAACAGATGAATACTGGCTCGCAGGTTGTAAATCAACCAACTGCAAATACACCCGTTGTTCCTCCACCTGTCAATAATCCGCCAGTTATCCCAAAAATAAGTATGTCCGAAAATGCTGTATTTAATGGCTATACCTATTCTACTACGAACAATCCGGATGGCTGGAATGCTCTGGTGATGGATGATTATGTGCAGGTCAGCAAAGGCTCAACTGTGGCATTAATTCATTTTGGAATAAATATGACAGATGATGCCCGTATGGATATTCCCGGCTACTTCTGGGAACATGTTGCTGCGCCAAAATACACTGTTCAAAACCTGTATCCTACTGTTTACAGCGTACTCAAGGACTTTCCCTATCATTTTATTCAGGCAGATGCTACAGAAAAGAAAACCGGCAGAAATGTTTTTGTGAGTTTTCAGGTTATAATAAAGAATGGCGTCGCCTATTGCTATGAGATGATCACTGATAGTAAAGCTTCATTCCAGCAACAGTTTCCCACTATGGATTTTATCGAGGGCATGTCGAAATACAATAGTTTTGCCCTTGGTGCGAATGACCTTATCGGAACCTGGCAGGAAGGTGGCGGTGCTTTTACTCAATATTACTATGTCAGTTCCGGTAATTACGCCGGAATGAATATTACTGTCTCCAACCTGAAATACATTTTTTTGACTGGCAGCAACTATCGTACTGACGTTAAAGCTGTCTCAAATAATACGTATGCTACAGAAAAAGAGGTTGGTAATTATTCGGTGAGTAACTGGGAGGTTAGTACTACCGATCAGAATGGAAAAATTTCAAATTTTAATGCATGGTTCGAAGCGGTTAAAGGTGGTCGGCTCCTTCACCTTCAGAACAAAAGGTTTACCAGTGAGCAGTTTCAGCTCGGCAGAGTAAGATAAGCGAGAAACCAAAAAATACAACATCATGAAAATTTACTTGTCATTTTTCTTATTGATATTGATACATTGTTCACAAGTATTTGCTCAGCAGCAAAATCCAAAAACTCAGGCGGAATTGGAAGAAAGAATGAAAGCGGCGCAAAAAGAGTTGGACAAAATAAGTCCGGATCAGAAAAAAATGATGGAGCAAATGGGGCTTCTCCCTCAGGCTATTCCGCAAGGCGCACCAGTGAGCGATAAACAGGTTTCAGATGCAACAGGCGGGTCTACGGTACCCGAAAAGGACCTGCAAAAGATTACCTCCATTGATAATTCACCATTGTCCGCATCAACATTACCTGCATTTCTAACTTCAGCACATAGCTATGTTGTCACAAAACTGAAGCCTGCATCAAAAACAACAGGCGAAAACATTTACAATAAATTAAAGGCTGAAGGAAAGACTCCCTTTGTAATTGGTAATTCTGCCGTAGGACTTTGGATCATGGGGCGTATTGAACCTGCACTTTATGTAATGGGAAAAGCCTGTATGATGGATGCTGAAAATACAGATAACTTGAATAATTATGCGGCCATGCTTACCATGTGTGGTGCCGAAAATTATGCAATTCCAATCTTAAATTACCTCAACGCTCAATTCCCCAAAAACGCAACCATCCTCAACAATCTTGGTCAGGCATGGTTTGGTCTGGGCGAAATACCGAAAGCGGAAAAGTATCTGGACAGTACACTGGCAATTTATTTTTATCATCCCCAGGCGAATTACACCAAATCATTTATTGAAGAAAGCAGGGGAAATACCGACAAAGCTATTGAATCCGTGAAGAAATCAAGCAAAGTTATAATCAGGACAAACAAAACCGGCTCAGTAAACTGGGCTATAAGTTACAGTGGTACGACATTTCTTTTCCTTTAAAGCCAGATTCCGACCCAATGGGTTTAAACAGTTTCAAACTTCCGCCAATGCCACAAACTGCCGGACAGGAAGCTTTTTTAATAGAAGAATGGACATCAACTGAAGCTGAAATGGCTGCATTGGGAAATTCAATCAATCAGCAAAAACAGGCGTTGCTGGGTTCCAAACAAAAGGCGATGATGGAGAATGCACAAAAATATCTGGACAAACCTAATGCTCCAAAATCTGCAAAATCTGCTCCTGACAGGCCACTTTTCAGCAAGAAAGCTGAACTAAAACTCAAAGAATTAGATAAGGATGGCGGCGTAGAATTCAGGTATACTAAGTCATTGAAAGAATTAAAATTGTACATCAGTAAGCTGCAAAGTAAAAAAGATGAATTCCATAAAGAATTAGAAGCATTAAATTTGAAGGAAGCCCATCAAACAGGAGAAGGAACTTCAAATAAAAGTTTTTGCCCCGGATACATCGCCCTGATTAGTAAGTATCTGGCGGAGTACAATAATGAGTATGAAAAGATATGCTTCGATTATCTGCATCAAACAAGGCTGAAACTAAATGATGAAATATATTGGCTTCAATTTAAAGAAAATCCGGAAGAGTTTGAGAATACAAAACTAAGTTACCGGCTTAAGTGGCTTCAGGCATTGACAACTGCGAGTTCGGGCCGGTTTAAGTCAGAATTCGATGTGTCTCATTGTTTGGTTGAAAAAGAAGCTATTAAGGTTGGTGGCAAACTGGCAAATTTCAACGACATCAACTGTCAATATCACAGCGAACTTAATCTTGTAGTAGGCACCATTACCATTGATTGCAATAAAATGGTCACCAATTTTGAAATGGGCTTTTTATAATTAGGCCTCACCCAGGATATGGATCAAGAAACATTTGGCGATCAGTTTAAAAGCTGTAATGTTGAATTCACCGCTAAGGCAGGTAGTGGAAGTGTGAAAATGGTACCTGTATCTCTTGGTGTAAATGCAAGTGTCGGCGTTGGTATTGTAATCGGGCGGGCAGGTGTTCAGGATTTATATTTAACCGGGAAAGTGGAGGTCGAAGCAGGCACCAACGCGTTGGGCGAACTTGCCAAAGATAAAGATATTACAACCTCAATGGGAGGTATAGGTGTGAGCGATAAGTCACAAGATGCTGGGGTAAAAGGAAGAATGAGCCTTATAAGTGGAAAAACCACTTTGGAAGGCACGGGTCTTTTCAAGTAAAAAATAATAACACACACAATATGAAAAAGAATTTTCAGACAAGTTTTATTTTGGTTTTTTTCGGAGTTTTAATATTCTCAAAGTTGGGATTTAGCCAATCGTGTAAGGAAACGGATATTTTGCTGAATGTGCCGGGCAAACTGATCGACCACAACTCAGCTCCCACAGGCGGGTTCGTATCCGATTATTCTGCGGCAGAAAAGGCCAGGGCTTACAAAACCCTGAATGCTGTAGAAGAAATCTGCAAAAAGAATTTTTATTTAACCGGTGGTATTGGAAAAGCTGATTTCGACTTTAGAGAGAAATACTTTTTTGACAAATATTATCATGTCACCTCGGCATATAAAATTGGATTTTACAGCTTTTTATGCGACAAAGGAGTAATAAAACCTGACCATGAATATGGAACGGATATCTCCATTGTGGTGAATCCGCAGCTGAATTACTATTTTAGTCCTGATGAAATACGTAATTTCTCAAATTATTATTCAGACCCCGTAAAAAATACCGGACCGATGATTAGTTTATTCAGAATGATAGTTATCCATGACAAAAAAAAGGCCGAAGCCATCATTAACGGATTCGGATACGTTGAAGAAACAACCGGCGGAGGTGATGCATATGACCCGGATATTTACAGAACCTGGTATCTTACTAAGCCCGGCAAAAAGCTTCTGGCAGAAGTGACGCGTAAAGAATATCTGGAAAGCCTGTTAGAATTTTACGAAAGGGAAAAAACAGCGATAAGCGTAAATACTGAATCACGAATTACCGAGGCAAAGAAGTACATGGAAACTTATCAAAAAAACGGGAATACTGCCATGTACGCATCGCATTTGGAAAACAAGCAAAGCGGAACAGGAATTAGCCGGTATTACGACCCGGTATGTAACAAAAAAGGCATTAGTAGCCAATCTGTTAAAATCGGAGACTGAGAGCTGGTTGCAACAACCCGCAGTCATCAATCCTAAAATCAGAAACAGCTACTATTGTGATTCGGATGACGACTTTAAGAAAACGGGATATTTTACATTTACTCATTTTTTCGATAACGAATCGGGAGATTTGGTCTACAAATGGAACCCCGATTATTTTAAAGAGCAACTGCAATCGCCCGCCGCACCGCTCTTTATAAAAGTTTCTTTCCGATATAAAGCAAAAACCATGTTCTCAACAAACATCAAAGACAATTTCATGAAGAATTTAGACTTTCTTTCCATCAATAAATTGTTACAAAGTCAATAAAGAGATTAGTAACTAAAACTTAATTGCAGCATCCTTCCTCCGGTTCCTAACGGAATTACATTGGTTCAAATTTTAATGCATAACCTTTAAAAAGTAGTTGCCTCCTGCATTTGCAGAATAAAAAGTAAAACAGTGAGAATTTTCAGTTAGGAAAAAATAAATAGGCCATTCAGGTTCGAAATATTATCTTTGGTGGCATAAACGCTGTTTATAAACTCAGATAATTCCAATTATGATATTTCCGATTTATCAGGTTGATGCCTTTACTGATCAGTTATTTTCCGGTAATCCAGCTGCAGTCTGTCCAATTGATTTGTGGCCTTCTGACGATATCCTGCAAAACATTGCAACTGAAAATAATTTATCTGAAACCGCCTTTTTCAGGAAAAGAGACCATCTTTACGAAATCAGGTGGTTTACCCCTAATGCCGAAGTCGAATTATGCGGTCATGCCACGCTCGCTGCGGCTCATGTGTTATTTAATCATCTTAAAATCAAAGGAGATCATCTGATTTTTGAGTCAGCCTTTAGCGGAAAACTTGAAGTCTCCAGAAAGGAGGACTATCTTACCCTTAATTTCCCAGTCGACAAACTGGAACCGGCGTTGCCGCCTGATCATCTTTTCAAATCACTGGGAAGAAAGCCTTTAGAAATCTGGAAAGGCAGTACCGATTACCTCCTTTACTATCCTTCGCAGGAAGATATCGAAGAGATCAACCCGGACTTTGGGTTGCTTAAAAAAATAGCTACAAGGGGAATCATTGTTACAGCACCGGGGTATGAATGCGATTTTGTTTCCCGCTTTTTTGCACCCTATTTAGGGATTAATGAAGATCCGGTAACGGGCTCGGCGCACACTTCGCTCGTACCTTTCTGGGCGCACCGGCTCAGTCAGCTCGAATTTGAAGCGCGGCAAATCTCAGCCCGGGGAGGTTTCCTGAAATGCCAATTAATGGGAGAAAGGGTCTTGATCTCAGGGAAGGCA